>DASYCR010000062.1:0-8988 GCA_036500095.1 Polyangiaceae bacterium | reverse complement strand
CGAGGTGTTGGTGCACGACGTGATCGCGGCGATCACGACCGAGCCGTGGCCGAGCTCGAAGTTTGCGCCTTCCAGCGAAGTTTTTACCTTGGTTTGCAGGGCCTCCGGCGCAAGCGGCGCGGCGGCAGCGGCCTTGCCTTTGCCCTTGGCGAGGGCGACCATCTCGCCCAACTGCTTTCCGAAATTGGCACCGACCTCCGTGAGGGCGACCTTGTCGTGTGGCCGGCGCGGACCGGCCATGGTCGGCACGACGCTCGACAGATCGAGCTCGAGCAAATCCGTGTACTCGGGATCGGGCGTGTTCTTGTCGCGGAAAAGGCCTTGCGCTTTTGCGTACGCCTCGATCAAGTCCGCGCGTTCGTCGCTGCGCCCGGAGAGACGCACGTAGTTGAGCGTCTCCGCGTCGATCGGAAAAATGGCGCAGGTGGAGCCGAACTCGGGACTCATGTTGCCGATCGTGGCGCGATCCGCGAGCGGCAGATTGTCCAAGCCCGAGCCGAAGAACTCGACGAATTTCGCGACCACGCCCTTGTCGCGCAACTTGCGCGTGATGGTGAGCACGAGATCCGTGGCCGTGGTGCCCTCCGGCAACGCGCCGTGCAAACGGCAGCCGATCACCTGCGGGATCAAGAGATTGATAGGCTGGCCGAGCATGGCGGCTTCCGCCTCGATGCCGCCAACGCCCCAACCGAGCACGCCGAGGCCGTTGATCATGGTGGTGTGGCTGTCCGTGCCGACCAGGGTGTCCGGATACGCGAGGCCGTCTTTGTCGAAGATGACGCGCGCGAGGTACTCGAGGTTCACCTGGTGCACGATGCCCGTGGAAGGCGGCACCACCTTGAAATTGTCGAACGCGCTTTGCGCCCAGCGCAAGAGCACGTAGCGTTCCTGATTGCGTTCGTACTCGTTCTTGGTGTTGAGCGTGAGTGAGTTCGCGTGGCCGTAGGAGTCCACCTGCACCGAGTGATCGATCACGAGCTCGGAGGGGAACAGTGGATTGATCTTGGCTGGGTCGCCGCCCATCTTCGCCATCGCGTCGCGCATGGCGGCCAGATCGACCACGGCCGGCACGCCCGTGAAGTCTTGGAGCACGACGCGCGCCGGATGAAACGCAATCTCACTGTCCGGCTCCGCCTTTGGGTTCCAAGCAGCGAGCGCCAGCACGTCCTTTTTGACGACGGCTTTGCCGTCCTCACAACGCAGCAAATTCTCCAGGAGAATGCGCAGCGAGTAGGGCAGCTTGGCGACGTCCTTGCCGCTCGCCTGAGCGAACTTGGGCAGGCTGAAGTACGTGTACTGCTTGCCGTTGACGTCGAGCGTGGAGCGCGTGGAAAAGGAGTCGAGGGAGCGGTCGGTCATCGCGGAAATCCTTGGCGATCACGTAGTGCAACGCTCTCTGGCGCGCAAGCGTCGCGGATTTCCACGCGGCACAGCTACGGCGCGGTCACGTCGTAGGAAAATACCGGATTCGGGATCGTGTAACAGGTGGTCCCGGTGGGATCCTGAAACTCCTCGTCCGCGCCCACGTCAATCTCGACGTGGCCTGCCATCGGCCAAGTGACGGGCAAGAATTGGAACGTGGAGGCACCGGTCGCGTCCGTGCTCTCCGTGTAGTTCAGGGGAGTCGTGGGCTCGCCCGCCGTGTGCGCCGCCGAGAACCCCATCCGCAGTGTCGAGATGGCGCCGCCCGGCGCGATCGTGAACTCTTGCACGATCGCTTGGTTCGGCACGCTAGCTCCCGTGGCCGGCATGACGTTCGTCAGCGTGAAGGGCGTCGGAGTGCTCGCGTTGGTGCACGTGAGCGTGGGCTGGACTGGGGCCGGCTTCGCATCGCTGCTGCACCCGCAGAGCACGCCCAACGCCAACGCAGTCACCAGCAACGCCCGCGACCCATGGTTCTTCAACATGAAAAAGAGATTCGCATGCTCCCCTCGCCTTCGTCAAATCAGCCGAAGTCACTCCGTTCCACCGCTATGCTGGAGGTAATGCCTCTCTGTAGCGCCACCAGTCGAGTGCCTCTCGCGGCGCTGCTCTTGCTCGCGTCATCTGCCGCATGCGGTGGCAAGAGCCTGCTGAACGGCACAAGTCCGCTCGGGCTCGATGCGGGCAGTTGCGATGCGCCAATCCCTCCGCCACAGCTCAACCTCTTCCCGAACTGCGACAGCTTCTTGCCGAATCTCACCGGGAACGAGGTCGACTGGGTCGGGCTAGAGCCGGTCGCGGGCTCGCCGGGCCTCATCGGACATCGCTTCAGGGCCACCGCCAGCCTGAGCAACAGCTGCGGCTTCGATCTGGTGATCGCGTTGCCCGGACTCACCTTCCAGGCGAGTGGGAGTTACGAACTCGCCACCTGGTGGCTCAACGGCGCGCCAGTCGCCGTGATCGTGCGCACGCCTGACGACACACAGGCGCTGCTTGGCGTCGCTGTCCTCGATGGTGGAGGCGGCGGGTATCTCAGCACCTTGTCTGCCCCGATCTCGCTGCAGGCGTTCGGTCGGGATTGTCACGCCTGCGCGGGCAGCGACGCGACCGGACTCAAGGCCCTCGCCTTCAGCTTCAACGAGTCGCCGATCCAATGCGCGCCGACAGAGGGCTACTCGCAGCTGCTGAGCTGTGACTTCGGCGGGGAAGAAATGCGGGTGGTCGATTATTGCGCTCCGCCCGGCGCGGACGCGTTTCCGGCCGTTTACGGCCGCGCCGATCTGCTTCAGTAGAACGCATATTGCTCTATGGAAACGGCGGGACAAGAAGGCCTTGAGCCGGTGGTTGCGTGCGTGCGGCGCAATGTCTCGAGCGCGCAAGATTGCCCCACTCGCCGGCCTCGACGATCAACCTGACGTTGCTCCCGAAACCCGCGTCGAAGCTCGCCGCAAACCTTGCGGCCAGGCATCACGCTTGCAGATAGTGCAGGTAAAACAACCCGGGCGCAGGTGAAGTAGCGCCGCGGCAGTTCAATCAAGTGAAAATCGAGGACTACGCTCTGATCGGCAACCTGCGCACCGCTGCGCTGATTGCTCTCGACGGCAGCATGGACTGGCTGTGCGTACCTCGCTTCGACGCAGGCGCCTGCTTCGCCGCCTTGCTCGGGACTCCGGACCACGGTCGCTGGCTCCTGCGGCCGGCCGATGAATCCGCTCGAGTCGAGCGAAAGTATCTGCAAGACACGCTGATCTTGGAGACTCGTTATCAGACCAGCTCGGGCTCCGTGAGGGTCCTCGACTACATGCCGATAGCCGAGCTACCGGTCGTCACTCGCATCGTCGAAGGAGTATCCGGCTGCGTTTCGCTGCGGTCGGAGCTCGTGATTCGCTTCGACTATGGGCACATCGTGCCCTGGGTGCGCAGTCGCGAAGGTCGTTGGACCGCCGTCGCCGGTCCGGACGCGCTCGACCTCGAGACCGCGATCCCGCTGCGTGGCGAGGGCCTCACGAGCGTTGCAGAGTTCGAAGTGCACGAGGGCGAGCGCATCCCGTTCTCGCTTCGTTGGTTTCCATCCCATGAACAGTCGCCGCCAACGCAAGACGCGCGCAGCACGCTCGCACAAACCGAAACCTTCTGGCGAGATTGGGCAGGGCGCTCCACGGACGACGGCCCGCATCGCGACGACATCGTACGCTCGCTGATCACTCTGAAAGCCCTGACGTACGCGCCGACCGGCGGGATCATCGCCGCGCCCACGACCTCCTTGCCCGAAGTGATCGGAGGCAGCCGCAACTGGGACTACCGTTACTGTTGGCTGCGCGATTCGACTTTCACGTTGTACGCGTTGCTGCACGGCGGCTACGCCGACGAAGCAGCTGCTTTCCACGATTGGCTACTACGCGCGGTGGCCGGTGATCCGGGCAAGGTTCAGATCTGTTACGGACTTGCCGGAGAGCGCCGGTTGCAGGAAACGGAGCTGCCTTGGCTGCCGGGCTACGAGGCGTCCCAGCCGGTACGCATCGGCAACGCGGCGTCGCTACAACTCCAGCTCGACGTCTATGGTGAGGTGAGCGACACGCTGCACCAGGCGCGGCGCTGCGGCATCGATTCCGATGAACCTAGCTGGGCGTTCCAAAGGGCGCACACCGAGTGGCTCGAGCAAGCTTGGTCCGAGCCGGATCAGGGCCTCTGGGAGATGCGCGGCCCGCCGCAGCAATTCACCCATTCCAAGGTGCTCGCGTGGGTCGCGCTCGATCGCGCGGTCAAGGCGATTGAGCAACACGGCTTCGAGGGGCCGCTCGAACGCTGGCGCTCAGTGCGAGCGGACATTCACGCGAGCGTGTGCGAGCGTGCGTTCAGCACCAAGAAAAATAGCTTCACGCAGGCCTACGATTCCGACGCCCTCGATGCGAGCCTGCTGCTGATCCCCGCCGTCGGCTTCCTGGGCGGCGACGACGAGCGCGTGCTCGGTACGATCCGCGCCGTCGAACGCGAGCTCCTTCAGGACGGGCTCGTCCGTCGCTATGTCACCGCAGAGCGCACGAGTGCCGACGGCCTAGCCGGCCAAGAAGGCGTATTTTTGGCGTGCTCCTTTTGGCTGGTCGACGCGTACGTGCTCACCGGGCAGCCGGAAAAGGGCCAGGCCTTGTTCGATCGCCTGCTCACCCTCAAAAATGACGTCGGTCTCTTAGCCGAAGAATACGAGCCCGCGCAAAAACGACTGCTCGGCAATTTCCCGCAGGCCTATTCGCACGTGGCGCTGATCAACAGCGCGCGCAACCTCACGCAAACTCGCAGCCCTGGACAGCACCGCAAGAGCACGTGAAGTCAAATGTCGCGCGGGAGCTCGAAGAGCGGCGACGCGCTACGAATGCGTTCGGCCATGCTGGCGACGTCGACGCGCCAGCGTTCGTCGCGCTCTTCAGGAGCGATTTTCTTGTGGATCAGCTGGTAGATTTGCAGATCGCGCAGGAGCAGCAGGCGTCGAAAATCTTCGACGAACCCAGGTGGCGACGGTTCGAGCTGTCGGTAGCCCGCGATGATCGCCGTGGCGATCGGCAAGCGCTCCACTGGCCGCACGGCCGTCGGCAAATGCATGGTCGCGATCACCAAGTCGTACGTAAAGAAGTGGTACGCCGCATCGTCGAAGTCGAAGACCGAGATCTGCGCATCGGGAGTCGTAAAAAAGTTACCGTGGTGGAGATCGGCGTGGATGAGTCCATAGCGGGCGGGATCGGGCGCCTGGCTTCGTAGCTCCTCAATCAGCTCGCTGAAGCGCACGCTCAGGTCTTGGTCATCGTCCGAAAAATGGTTTGGGGTCGAAAAATCCTGTTCGAACCAGTGACCGCGACGTGGGCAACCGGGCTCCGGCTCGTAGTCGCGCGCGGCGCGGTGGAGACGCGCGAGCGTTCGGCCCCAGGCGTGAAACAGCTGTTCCGTCCAAAGCGCGGGATCGCGAGCATTGACCTCCGTTCCGTTCGCTCGCTCGAAGACACAGGCGAAGAACTGATCACCGATGGCCTCGACGAGCGCGCCGGCGAGCGACGCAATGGGTGCACACACCGGTTCTCCCCGTGAGCTCAAGAAACGGACGAAGTCGAGCTCGGCCTCGAGCTCGCGTCGAGTTCGATGACTGCAGTGGGTGACACGCAATACGGCGGGCCGTCCGCTCAGCTCGACGTCGTAGACGAAATTTTCAAAATCGCGAATCAGACGCAAACTGCCAGGCGCTGCGCCGAAGCGAGCGGCGGCAATCGTGAGCAACTCCTGCGTCAATAGGTCACTGATGTAGCGTTCGATCGGGGGCCTCGACCTTCAGGATGCCGGAGGACGCCCGCTGATGCTAGCGCCGAGAACTACCCTGTCAGCAGCTCGAGATAGCGGAGCATCGCGCAACCGGCATGTTGGGGATAATCGATGCGCACTTTCATCTCGATGGGACTACCGGGCACGCCGCCTTGCAGCGTGCGCGCGTCGGGGAACAAGTAGCTCGGTCCAGGCGCGAATTGGTAGCGCAGCAAGAAGGCCATGCCGCGCTTGATCTCGTCCTCGAGCGCGGCCACTTCACGCGCGTCCGTATGCGCGACGCGCGCGGCGTGCAGCGTCGCGACGGCGGCCTCCAGGCGGCTGGCTAGGGGCGTGAGCCGCGGCACGAGGAACGGGCCGCGGCCGATGGCGCCGTCGTATTGGGGCGGGCTCGTCAGCTGAGCCGTGCGATTTTCGGCCTGCCAGTCCAAGCAAAACTTCAACGCCTTGGCGTCCGGAGCGCGCGCCCACAGCGCGTCGAGCGTTTGGCAGGTCCAGTGCTCGGCTGCCCAGAAATAGCGCGCGCCGACGAAGAGAGGATTCTTGTGCGTCAGGCGCGCGAGTGCGCGGCTGGCGCCGTCGAGATCGCGCGCGTCGCCCGACAGGCGATGCGCGGCGCCGAGCGCGAGCGCAGCTTCGCCCGTGTAGTACTCGAACTGCACGTCGACCGCGTGATTCTCGGCGATCGAATAGACGTGTTTGAACTCGCCGTCGGGGCGCTGCAGACTGCGCACGAAATCGGCGAGCTTGGCCGCGGGCTCGCGAAACTCGGGCGCGCCGCCCTCGACGAGCTCCACATAGGCGAGCAGCGCGAGCGCCGAGGAGCCGAGATCGACCTGCTGCCCCTCGCCGATGCACACGTGCTCGCCGCAGTGGAGCGTCGCGTGGTCGCGCAGAAAGGCGCCGGCGCGGCGCGCGGAGTCGGTGATCGCCGAATCAATCAGCACGCGGCCCGCACGCGCCAAGAAATAGGTCGCTCCGGAGTGGCGCGGATAATTGTACCCGGGTGTATCCGCTCCGGTCAGCGCGTCGATCTCGTAGCGGAACGAACCGTCCGGGTGCTGCACGCGCCGTAGATACTGCGCGGCCGCCAGCACCGCCGCGCGCACTGTCTTTGCATTCACCTGCTCGGGCCCGAGTTCGCGCGGATACCCGCTCGAGTCGTGCACGGCGAAGCGCCGGAACGTGCCGTAGCGAAACAACTCGGCGGGCGAGGCGGCCAGCTCCCTGGCGAGCGACCCGATCACGCGCTCGAGATCGATGCCCACGATCAACTCGAGCGGGCCGAACTGGACGTGCGCCTCGTACGCGTCGAGGCGCTCGATGTCGGTCGGCGTCGCGTACGCGGTCTTGCCACGATAGCTGACGCTCAGCCCGTCGCGCGCGGACACCAGGGAGCCGGCGAAGATCAACGGATCTTTGGCGAGTATCGGCGCATCGTCGATCAGCTGCTCGATCAAACGCGTCGCGCCGCGCGTCTCGCCGTCGAGCGTCGCGTGTTCTGGATCGGCGGCGACTACGGCGCGCGCGAGCCGATTGCCTCCGCGCCAGAGGCTCACGATATACGGACCGCGCGGAGCTCGCGAGCGGTCGACGCGCAGGAACCAAACCAACCCGAGCGCGCACACGGCGAGCACCACCGAGTAGACAGCCAGGATTCGCAGCAACCTCTCGAGCGTCATGACGCCGAATCACGGCGCGGGCCGAGCCAGCTGAGCTCGAGCGCAGGCAGCACGATCAAATAGGGGGTCACGAGCGCGACGACGAGCCCGCAAGTCGCCATGGCGACGCCGCTCATTTCCCCGTACACGCCGCGCAAGAAGGCGATCGTCAGCACGAGCAGCGCGCTGAGCGCGAGGCCACAGACGAACGCTGCCCAGGCCGCGATCCGCAACACGCGCTCCGCCCAGCGCCGCCGCGCAAACAGGCCGACCGCGCTGGCCTCGAGCAGCAGCACGACGACCGCGAGCGGCAGGTCGACCAGCCAGAAGCGGGTCTTGATCACGACGAAACAGAGGACGATGAACAGCGCACCGACGAACGCGTTGGAGGCCGCGAAAATCCAGCGAGCTCTGGGAGAAAGTACGTACTCTGTCGTCATCGGTTCATCGCTCGCGCTAGTTCGCGAGCGCACTGTGCAGATAGGCGAGTGCGCTGTGTGCCGCAACTGCTCCCGAGCTGGCGGCCGAGAGCGCGCCACGGGGCCGCGCCGAGAGCGTGTCGCCGGCGACGAACAGGCCTGGAGCGCCGTACGCGGCGCCGGAAGCGTCGGCGCGAACGCCAACTCGTTCGAGCAGCCCGACACCGCGCGCCGTGAAATCGATGGTGGCCAGCGACGAGACGTCGGCGATTTGGGCATCGAGTTCGATCAGCACTGGGGCCGTGAGCGACAAGTGAAAGGCCGCACCGTTCACGCCGTGATGCGAGGCGAGCGCGACGCCACCCGCGGCCACTCCGCCGATCGCGAGCACGACCGCGGCGAATTCACCGAGTGGCTCGCGCTCGCCCTGCAGCACGAAGCCCGCGCCGCGCGCCTCGACGCGCACCACGCGCTCCCGCCGGACCAAGACCTGACTCTTGGCGAGCCAGCGGTCGCGATTGAGCTCGAAGCGCGCTCCGGCGGCGCCCCCCGGCTGCGATGCGGCTTCCCCCACCGGCACGGCGAGGCGCTGAGCGAGCTCGGCCGCGACGTCGCGCTCGATGCCGAGCCAAGGCCCGAGTAGCCAGGCGTCGGGCTGAGCTCGGACCGACTTCAGCGCCGTCGCCAGAAAATCGACGCGCTCCGGCTGGTCGTGCGCCGCGGCCAGATCGAACGGGGCGATCCGGCGTTCCGAGCCGCTTTTCAGGCCCGCGACGGGCACGGACTCGAAGCGCGTGCGCGTGTCCGCGGCCCAGGTCGAGGCCGCGTAGCTCTTGGCGAGCAGCGTCGCGTCCCAGTCGTCCCTGCCGAGATCGGCGAGCGCGACGCGCTTGCCGCCGAACGCAGCGAGATCGAGCAACGCGGCGTCCCGGCCACGCGCGCGGCGGACGTTCCCCTGCGCGGTCGCGATCACGCACGGCGCGGAGCCAACGCGAAAATGACCGAGCGCGCCGACGAACGCCGCGAGTTCGGGCGTGAGCGCCACGGTCTCCCCGCTGCGAGCCTCGGGGTCGAAATCGAGCGCGCCGGAAAAAAGCGCGCTCGCTCCGGCTGGACCATGAAAGAGAGATACCTGCGCGCCTTGTGCGACAGCCGCGTGTGCCGCCGCCACGCCCGCCATG
>DASYCR010000061.1:0-4510 GCA_036500095.1 Polyangiaceae bacterium | reverse complement strand
GCGCCAAAACCTCGCGCATGAACGCGACCATGAACGAGCAGGTCACCGGCATGACGCTGATCCAAGCGTTCAGTCGCCAAGGCGCGGCCGCACGCGAGTTCGACGAAATCAACGTCCTTTATCGCGACGCCAACATGAGCGCGATCAAGTGGGACGCGATTCAAGACGCGGCGATCGACACCATCGGCGCGGTCTGCCTGGCGTCCGTGATCGTATCGCTCGGCTATCGCAGCGTGAGCTTCGGCACGATCATCGCGTTCAGCGCGTACCTCAGCCAGTTCTTCGAGCCGATTTCGCAGCTTGCGCAGCGCTACACGCTCTTGCAAGGCGCGATGGCCGGCGCCGAGCGCGTCTTCAGTCTGCTCGACCACGCGGATCCCGATGCTCCACCACGTCAGGGCGCGCCGGCAGGGGACCCTGCGCTGGCCGTGCAGTTCGAGCACGTGAATTTCAGTTACAAGCCCAACGTGCCCGTGCTTACGGACGTGAGCTTCAGCGCGCAGCGAGGCGAGAAGATCGCGTTGGTCGGGCCGACGGGCTCGGGCAAGACGACCATCACCGCGCTGCTCTTGCGCCTATACGAGATCGAGAGCGGCACCGTACGCGTCGACGGTGAAGACGTCACGGGCCTCGATCGCAGTGAGCTCCGACGACGCTTTGCGGTCGTACCGCAAGACGTTGTCTTGTTTCCGGGCACCGTGGCGACCAACATCGCCGCCTCCGAGGAGCCCGATCGCGCCCGGGTTGAAGACGTGTTGCGCCGGATCGGCGCGTTCGATCTATTTGCTGCGCGCGATCGAGGCATCGATACCCGGGTCGACGAGCACGGCGCGAATTTCTCTACCGGCGAGCGTCAACTGATCGCGTTCGCGCGCGCTCTGTACCGAGACGCCGAGATCCTGATCTTGGACGAGGCCACCGCCAGCATCGACAGCGATACGGAAGCTCGCCTGCAACGCGCGCTCGAGGCGCTACTCGAAGGCCGAACGGCGCTCGTGATCGCGCACCGTCTGAGCACCGTGCGCAGCGTCGATCGGATCTTGGTCATGCGCAAAGGGTGCATCGTCGAGCAAGGCACGCACGGTGAGCTGCTCGCTCAGGGCGGCTTGTACGCGAAGCTTCACACTTTGCAGTTCGCGCGCAAAGACGCTCAGTTGGTGGCGCCGGCGGCCCCAGCCGTGCCCGCCTGAGCGCCGCTGTCCGCGGCTCCGGCGTCGACTTTCGGATAGGCTTGGATCGTCATCAGTAGATAGAAGTGCTCGCACGTGTCGTTGCGAACCTGGACGTACGTGTCGGTCTCGCCCTGAATGATCGATTGGTTGCCCGGACTGACCGAGGCATTGCCTACGCCGTTTTCAGGCATCGGTTGGGGCGAGAACGCGACGTACGGAGTGGGCACGAGCTGCGTATCCTTTTGCAGGTGGTGGATGAGCTGGTACTCGCGGCCGCCAGGAAAATCGAGCCAGGTCCCGTGCCAGTCCGTCGTAATGTAAAAGAGCGGGTTCTGCGCGACGTCGTTGCCGTTGTCGTACGTCAGCGGCGTACTGTCGACGGTCTTGCAAGCCGTCCCGCAGGCGGCGCTGCCGAGCGCGGCCGCGACGCACACCGAAAAACCAAGCAGCGAAAGTCTGTTCAAGGCCGGGCGAGCTTACACGCGTCCGTTACTCGACCCAACCCATCACGACGATGCGCTCGGCCAGCGCTTCCACCACGTCCTCGACTCGGCCGATTTCGCGCGCGCGGAACGGACGCGCTTTGTGGCCGACTTCGAACAATGCGACGAGCTCGCCGTACACGACCAAAGGCACCATCGCGACGCTCTTCACCTCGGGTAAGCAGCGCGCAATGCGGCCGAACACATAGCGCCCGATTGGACCGGAGCTCGGTTCACTGATCACGGTGTGACCGCCGCGCGCGGCGCCGAGCGTGGGATCGTCGTCCGTGAGCCGCTCGCCGAGCAGCTGTTCGGTGGTTGGGCCGTGCCCGCCGACCGTGATGGCGGCCCCGAGATCCGCGCGAAAGCGGTGAACGAGCGCCACTTCTGCGGCAGCCGCGGTGGCTGCAGTCGACACGCTCAGCAAGAGCGCCTCGCTGAGCTCTTGGGCGCTCGAGAGTACGCCGACAGGATCGACGGCGGCAGGACGGAAGCTCGGGCGCGGAGCGGACTCGGTGTTTTGCGTGCGAGAGTGGAGCTCGGCGCCGCTCGGCGGCGGCGGCGGCACGCTCAGGGAACTGCGCGCGCGGCGCTCGACCTCGGTGCTCTTTTGCGCGAGGTCTTCGATCGTGCGGCGACGGTTGCCCGTGCTTTGCGCTTCGATGTCCTCGAGGCGGCGCCAGACTTGCCATGTTTCGTGGCGTAGAAAGGAGCCGGGTGGGATGCGGCCGTAGGCGACCCCGCGCAGCACGAGTTCGTACGAGACCGGGCCGACCGCCACGACGCCGTTCGTCACGTACCAGCGGTCCCCGGGGATTTCTTGGCTAGGTTCCTTGGCTGTCTTCAAGTCTGCCTTACCGTGTGCTCCATTTAAATACAGGTACGCACAAGGTATGACAATTGTCTTCATTGTAGCCTTCCGGTCAATCCCCAATATTTTTAAGCATGTTTCCAGCCGGCCGATGGGCTGACGCAGTGCGGCGAGGTCGTCAGAATATTCAGGGCACGGGTCTCCAGATGGTCGCCAAGGTCTGGGGCGGCGCGCTCGAGACCACGACGCGGTCCTGCGAAGCGCCTGGCGCGCGCGGACGCGCTCGGCGATACGCTGCCGGGACGTAGATGGCCCTCGGCAAAGTATTTTTGGTCGGCGCAGGTCCCGGTGATCCGGATCTCATTACGGTGCGCGGGCTCGAGGTGCTGCGCGCCGCCGACACGGTACTGTACGACGCGCTCGCGCATCCAGCGTTGCTCGACGCTTGCCCCGACGCCGAGAAGCGCGACGTCGGCAAGCGCTACGCGGAGGAGAGCGCTTCTCAGCGCGCGATCAACGATGAGCTGATTGCGCTCGCGCGCCGAGGTAAGCAGGTCGTGCGTTTGAAGGGCGGCGATCCGTTGATGTTTGCGCGTGGCGCGGAAGAAGCGCTCGCGCTCGCAGAAGCAGGCGTACCGTTCGAGATCGTGCCGGGCGTGTCTTCGCCCGTGGCGACCAGCGCGTACTCGGGCATTTCGCTGACGCACCGCGATCTGTCTTCGAGTGTCACGTTCATCACGGGCAGCGATCGCGCCGGCGTCGAGTGGTCGCCAGAATCGTGGCAAAAGCTGGCCACGGCGACGGACACGATCTGCGTGCTGATGGGTATGCGGCGCATCGAGCAGATCATGCAGGCGATCGTGGCGGGCGGACGGGATCCGAGCACGCCGGCAGCGGTGATTCAGTGGGGCGCGCGTCCCGAGCAGCGCGTGGTTACGGCAACCGTCGCGACCATCGCCCAACGCGTGCGGGCGGAGAACGTAACGAACCCGGCCGTGATCGTGGTGGGCGACGTGGTCAAGTTGCGCGACAAGCTGCGCTGGTACGACAACCAGCCGCTGTTCGGGAAATCCTTACTCGTGCCGCGACCGGCCGCGCAGGGGCGCGCCACCGCCGCGTCCATTCGCGCGCGTGGGGCGCGGCCGGTACTGCTGCCCGCCATTCAAATCCGCGATCCCGATGACACGGCGCCTCTCGCGCGCGCGGTGAACGAACTGTCGAGTTACGATTGGGTGCTCTTCACCAGCGCCAACGGCGTCGAGCGATTTTTGGCGGCCGTGTCGCGCGCGGGCCGCGATGCGCGCGCCTTCGCTGGGCTCAAGATCGCGGTGATTGGGCCCAAAACTGCGGCTGCGCTGAAGCCGTTTGGTCTCGTGCCGGACGTGGTTGCCGAGCAGTCCGTCGGCGAGGGTCTGGCGCGTGCCGTGCTCGAGCGAGGCATTGCCGGTCGCGTGCTCTTGCCTCGCGCGCTCGTCGCTCGCGACGAGTTGCCGCGCCTATTGTGCGAAGCCGGCGTCGAGCTCGATGTGGTTGCCGCCTATCAGACCGTGCATACGGAAACGGCGCAGGCGTTGCGCGCGGCTTTCGAAGAACGTCGCGTCGACGCAGCGCTCTTCACGTCGAGCTCGACGGTGACCGCCGTGCTCGACGCGCTGGGCGACGCCGCGACCAGCTTGCTCTCCCAAGTCACGATCGCCAGCATCGGCCCGGTCACCACGAGCACACTGAGCGGGCTCGGCATTCGCGTGGACGTCAGCGCGGAATCCTCTACCATTGAGGGCTTGCTCGACGCGCTGGCTGCCTTTTACTTGCGTTCGAAGCGATAGCCGTGACGCGCGAGCGCCGCGCACAGCGCGTCAATGTGCGAAAATCCTTGGGTTTCCAGGACAAGCTCGATCAATGTTTCACCGAGCTCGGCGCCTGAAAATGCGCGATCGTGGTTGAGCTCGATGACGTTGGCACGCGTGTCGGCCACGACGCGCGTGAGGTCGGCGAGCATTCCGGCGACGTCAGGCACCGTCACCACCACCCGCGCCATGCGGCCG
>DASYCR010000060.1:0-5017 GCA_036500095.1 Polyangiaceae bacterium | reverse complement strand
GATCGGAAAGCAGAGCGCAAGCAGCGCGGCCGGCACCAGCTCGCGCCGCCCGGCGATCGCATCGCGCAGAGTGAAGCCGGCGAACACCAACGCCACGGGCCACGCCTCGTAGCGACACGCACACGCCGCGCAGAGCGCCGCGCCCCCCCATAGACGTCGCGAGCGATCGTCGCGGGCGAGCGCGGCCGCCCCGAGCGCGATCAGCGCCGCGCAAGGCACTTCAGGCACGGTGGCGACTCCGAGCAGCACGGAATACTCGAGCCACGTCGCGAGCGCGGCGCCGAGCAACGCCCCGGCGCGCGAAGCGCCGAGCCAGCGCGCCGCGGCGTAGAGCGCAATCGTCGCGAGTAGGCCGAGGCACACGGCCGTGATGCGCGCGACGTCGAGCGTCGTCCCGAACACGCGCAGCGCGCCGCCGTACACCCAAAACGGCAGGGGCAACCAGCTCGTGCCACTCGGATCGAGTCTGGGCGCTTGCGCGAAGTGTTCGGCGATCACGAGCCGCGAGTAGTCGTCGTCGCTGAGCGCGCGAAAACCGGAGAGCCACGCGACCGCGTCCGCTCCGAGCCGCAAGGCCACGAGCAGCACGAACTCGCCTGCTTTCGGCCAGGCGCTACTCGGCTCGCCAGACACGAGCTCAGCCTTACTTCTGCGGCTTGTCGGAGCTCTTGGCCGGCGCTTCGTGCTTGGCGGTCGCCGCCGATCGCTTCTGCAGCGATTCGTCGGCCGACGACGACAGGAACGCGAGCGTCATGCTGGTGGCGAAGAAGATGGCTGCGACGGACCAGGTGGTCTTGGTCAAGAAGTTACCGGCGCCGCTGCCCCCGAACACCTGCTGCGCGGCGCCGCCGCCGAGCGCGCCCAAGCCGCCGCTCTTGCCCGGTTGAATCAAGATCACGAGGATCAAGAAGAGACAGTCGAGCACGTGCAGGATGGTGAGCGGAGTGTGGAGCAGTTGACCCATGGGCTTTTCCTTGCGGCGCTACCTTAGCTCAGATCGCGGCTTTGGCGATTTTCGCGAAACCCTCGGCGTCCAGCGAGGCGCCGCCGACCAGGGCCCCGTCGATGTCCGGGCAGCCGAGCAGCTCTTTGGCGTTGTCGGCCTTGACGCTGCCGCCGTAGAGCACGCGCGTGGCCTCCGCCAGCTCGCCACTCTGCTTCTTCAGGCGTTCCCGGATCGCGGCGTGGACTTCTTGCGCTTGCGCCGGAGTTGCGACCTTGCCGGTGCCGATCGCCCAGACCGGCTCGTAGGCGATCACGCCGAAGCCCGGCTTTTTCGCGAACTCGGCGCTGAACGCGTCGAGCTGGCGCATCACGACTTCCATCGTCTTGTTCGCTTCACGCTCGGCGAGGGTTTCACCGATGCAGGCGATCGGTTTCAAACCGGCGGCGATCGCGGCGACGACCTTGTCGTGCACGGATTCGTCCGTCTCGCCGAAAAATTGGCGACGCTCGCTGTGACCGATGATCACCCAGCGCGCGCCCGCGTCCAGCAACATGGGCGCGCTCACCTCGCCGGTGAAGGCGCCGCTGTCTTTCGGGTACAAGTTCTGCGCGCTCACTTCGACGTGGCCGCCCTCGAGCTCGGCGGAGACGGCGGCCAACGCCGTGAACGGCGGCGCGACCACGACCTCGACCTTGCCCGCGACGGCTTGCGACGCCTTGGCGACGGCGCCAGCGAGCGTGACGCTCGTGGGGCCGCCGCTGTTGAGTTTCCAGTTGCCCGCGATCAGATAGGTACGGGGCATGTCAGCCACCCCGGAGCGCTTCGACGCCCGGCAATTTCTCGCCCTCGATGAGCTCGAGGGCCGCGCCGCCACCGGTCGAAATAAAGCTTATTTTCTCGGCGATTCCGTCACCTGCGGCGGCTACGGCCGCCACGCTGTCACCGCCGCCGACCACCGTGAACGCGCTCGTTTCCGCGAGGGCGTGCGCGATGCCGATGCTGCCCGACGAGAACGGCTTGCTCTCGAATAGACCCATCGGACCGTTCCAGAACACGGTCTTGGCGCCGGCGATCTGCGCCGAGAACGCCTTGACGGTGTCGGGCCCGATGTCGAGCGCCATCTGACCGTCCGGGATGGCGATCGAGGCGACCACTCGGCCTTCGGCTGCGTCCAGCGAGGAGGCGACCACGACGTCCGTGGGGAGCAGGAATTGCACGCCGCGCTCTCGCGCCTTTTCGATCAGCGAGCGACCGAGCGCCAGGTGCTCGGTTTCGAGCTTGGACGCTTTCATCTCCGCGCCGCGGGCTGCGAGCAGCGTGTTGGCCATCGCGCCGCCGATGCAGATGGCGTCGCACTTAGTGATGAGCGACTCGATGACCTTGATCTTGTCGGAGACCTTGGCGCCGCCGAGCACGGCCACGAACGGCTTCTCCGGCGCATCCGTGACGCGTGCGAGCGCGGTCACTTCGTCGCGCAGCAGGTAGCCCATGCCCTTGTCGCGGACGACGCGCGGCAAGCCGTCCACCGACGCGTGCGCGCGATGCGACGAGCCGAACGCGTCGTTGACGTACACGTCGCACAGGGCGGCGAGCTCGCGCACGAAGCCGTCGTCGTTCTGCTCTTCTTCCGCGTGAAATCGCAGGTTTTCGAGCAGGCAGACCTGACCGGGGCGCAGATCGCTCACGACCTTTTTGGCCGCGTCGCCGATGCAGTCATCGGGCAAAAACACGTCTTGCCCGATGAGCTCGCTCAGGCGAGCGGCGGCAGGCTCCAAGCTGAATTCTGGGGCCCGCTTGCCCTTGGGGCGGCCCAAGTGAGAAGCCAGGATGACGCGGGCACCGGATGCGATCGCCTTCTTGATCGTCGGGAGCGACGCGCGGATGCGCTCGTCATTCGTGATTTTTCCCGACTTGTCGAGAGGCACGTTGAAATCCACGCGGATGAAGACGCGTTGGTTTTCGAGGTGAAGGTCGTCGATGGTCTTGATTCCGTCGAGGGTTCCCATGGGTCTTGTTATTTCTTTGGTTTTTTTGTGTTCCGACCGGATGGCGCCTCGCGACGCTTCCTACCTGACGGAAAGTAGGCGCCGGGTCCGCCGGTTCGTGCTGGGTTGTGTTCTTGGTTCTGTTCCGCGATCCGGTGATCCGAGCCTGACGTGCCGTGTTGCGGGGCGTTGCCCCTGCGCCCCAGGAGGGTGCGCTGAGTGCGCCCCAGAGGGTGTGCTGATGAGTGCGTTCCGGGAGCGTGCGCTGATGAGTGCGCCCCAGGAGGGTGCGCCGGTGAGGGCCTGCCCCGCAACTGGATCGAGACGAGGCTCAGCCCTTCTTGGCAACTAGCAAAGCCAAGTCGATCATGCGGTTGGCGAAGCCCCACTCGTTGTCGTACCAAGAGAACACCTTGGCGAACTTCTCGCCCAGGGTCTTGGTCTGCGTCGCGTCGAAGATGCTCGAGCCGGGGTGGCCGATGAAGTCGCTCGAAACGAGTTCCTCGTCCGTGTAATAGAGGAAGCCCTTGAGCGCGCTGCTCTCGGACGCCTTCTTCATCGCGGAGTTGATAGCCTCCACACTGACGGCCTTTTCGGTAGTCAGCGTGAGATCGACGAGCGACACGTCGATCGTCGGCACGCGCACGGCGAGGCCGTCGAACTTGCCCTTGAGCTCCGGGATCACTTCCGAGAGCGCTTTGGCGGCGCCGGTGCTGCTCGGAATCATGCTGACCGCGGCGGCGCGCGCGCGGCGCAGATCGCCCTTGCGGTGCGGCAGGTCGAGCAAGCTTTGGTCGTTGGTGTAGGAGTGGATGGTCGTCATCAGGCCGCGCTCGATCCCGAAATTGTCGAGCAAGACCTTGGCCACCGGGGCAAGGCAGTTGGTGGTGCACGAGCCGTTCGAGAGCACCTGGTGCTTGGCCGGATCGTACGCCTCGTGGTTGACGCCCATCACGACGGTCAGGTCGTGGTTCTTGGCCGGAGCGCTGATGATCACCTTCTTAGCGCCCGACGTCACGTGACCGAGGGCCTTCTCTTTGTCCGTGAACAGGCCCGTGCACTCGAGCACGATGTCGACGCCTTGGCTCTTCCAGGGCAGCTCCTTGGGATCCTTGACGGCCGTGATCTGGATCTCCTTGCCGCCGACCACGATCGCCTTGTCCGTGTGGCTGACCGTCGCGGCCTTGAACCCGCGGTGGATCGAGTCGTACTTGAGCAGGTGAGCGAGGGTCTTCGTGTCGGTCAGATCGTTGATGCCGACGACCTCGATGTCCGTGATCTTGCGCTCGTACAAAGCTCGCAGCACGCACCGCCCAATACGCCCGAAGCCGTTGATGCCAATCTTGGTTGCCATGAGTCTCTCCTAGCGGGTTTCTTGCGGTCGCACGCAGCGCGCGGCGACGGCGTTTCTCGTCCGCGCGACGTCCGCGCAGGGCAGAAAGCCCGGGGAACCTAGCTAGCGCGAGCGGACCGGTCAAGGTGAACACGGCAGGGCTTCGCGGCGACGTTCACGACGCGACACGTCACGATTCGGAAACGAGATTTCCGGGCAAAATCTGAGCAAACGATTTTCACGGACCGCGCAGATTGTTACGCGCCGCGTGTTCAGCTAGCCGTACCGAGGAGTCCGCGGCCTTCCCGATCGGTTGCCCGTGTGTCGGGGCCTTACTCAGAACGCGATCGAGATCTGCTCCGTATCGCCGGGCCCGCAGTCCATCATCGACAACGCGTGGAGATAGAGCGTCGCGTCGAGCTTCCCTTTGGGCGCGCCGGCGTCGGACGTGGGCAGCGAGCTGAGGTCAAGCGTGAAGCTGCCGGTCGGTACGACCTCGGTGCCGGCGCTGAAGTCGCAGCCGGCGGCGTTCTTCATGGTGATGTTCCAGGCGGTCAGCGTTTCCGAGGAGAACGAGCCAGCCGTCGGCTCGGGCCCGAGCGTCATCGCCGCGTGGAACGAGAGCACGGCTGCGGAGTCGAAATTCAAGCTCAGAAATTGGTCTGGGTTTGCGGTTGCGGCGTCGCCCGCGTCCGAGTCAGCGCCGGCGTCCGTGCCGCCGTCCGCGTCGTCCGCACTCGCGGCGTTGAGCTC
>DASYCR010000059.1:0-2839 GCA_036500095.1 Polyangiaceae bacterium | reverse complement strand
ACCGCGAGCGCGTCGCTCGAGTTCGCCGATCTCGCCGGTCACGGCGCGGCCTACCTCGAGCTCGCTCTGCAGAACCTGGGCAATCGCGTATCCGGCACTGCGCTCGAGCCCGGCCAGGCTCTGTACGCCAGCGTCAGCGTGGAAGAAGGCGCGCTCACGCTGCTCGCCGAAGGCAAGCACTATCGCCGTTTCTTCCCGCTCGACGCCAACGTGAGCACCTTGCGCGCGCGTGAATTCGGCCTACTCGCCGCGAGCGCGCCGCCCACCACGGAAGCTTTGTACACCGACACCGAGTTCGAAAACTTCAACACCTGCGTCAGCGGTGGCCGCTTGCGCTCCGACGTCCGCCTCTCGTCCGCGCTCAGCGCGTACGCTTGGGCCGGCTATTACCAGAGCTACGCGGAGTCCGTCGCGAACGACGCTTGTGCCGTCTCGCGCAACAACGAAAACGACGTCTGGGACACCGCGTCCGGCTTCGAAATCCACTCCGTCGATCATCACTCGAAAGCCGATATTTCCGTGGGCGCGCGCTTCGACGACACACCGCGCGCCCTGGCCACCCTGCCCGGCTCGGACAGCCACGTCTTTTACCGCGAGCTCTACTCGCGCCATCAAGCGCGCGTCGATCTCGGCGGCCCGCTGTCACTCGAACTACAAGGCTGGCACCGCCACCGTCACCAAACCGTGGGCGGCCCCGTCGCACCGTGGAGCGAAGGCGACGAACTCCTCGGCCTCGACGTCGCGCCCAAAGTCTGGCTCGCCGCCGGCTTCTCCTACGACACCAACCCGGCCGTGCCGCCCACCTACGTCAACGGCCAAATCGGCTACCACCTGAGCTCCGACTCGAGCCTCTCCCTCTTCGTCGGCCAGCGTCGCGGCGCGCTGCGCTGCGTAGGCGGCGTCTGCCGCGTGTTCCCGCCCTTCGAAGGCGCCAGCCTCGACGCCGTCTTGCGCTTTTGATTTTTGGGGCTGCCTCGCAGTCTGCACGCGTGCACAAGTGCGTTTGCGTCGGAGGGCCGCGGTTCATTCCGCGCGTTCTAACGGGCAGCAGTATATGATTGACAAGCATATGCTCGCCAATCATATTTGACTGGTGACAGAGGTCGTCGGCTCCGACGAGTTCAGCGAGTGGTTCGACTCGCTCGACGATTCGGAAACGGACTCGGTCGCCAGAGTCGTCGACATGCTCGAGATGCAAGGCCCCACGCTCCCGTTCCCTTACAGCAGCGCGATCAAAGGTTCGCGCCTCGCTCTGCGCGAGCTCCGCGTGCAGGCAAGCGGACATCCGCTGCGGGTGCTCTACGCATTCGATCCAGTGCGCCGCGCGGTCTTGCTGCTCGGGGGCGACAAGACCGGCGACAATCGATTCTACGAGCGGCTCGTTCCGCAGGCAGAAAAGATCTTCACGCAATATTTGAAGGAGATCGGACGATGAAAAAGTGGGCAGACATCAAGGCGCGCAAGATGAGCACCGAACGCGTCGAGCGGGTGCGTCAGGAAGCCAAGGACGAGCTGCGCGCGCTCACTCTGCGCCAGCTCCGTGAAGAAGCCGGCAAAACGCAGGTTGAAATCGCCGAGCTCGCTGAGCTCACGCAATCCGCCTTGTCCCGTATCGAGCGCCGCGAAGACAATCCAATCGAAGCACTGCGCAGCTATGTCGAAGCCCTCGGCGGCGAGCTCGAAGTCGTCGCCGTGCTAGGCAACAAGCGAGTCAAACTGCTAGGCGTATGAGAGTCACTCGTAGCGCGTTCACATTCACTCGACAAATACCCGGCGCGCGGCTTTGTCGACGCGATAGACGAGCCGGATCTGACCGGATCACGTACATATCGTCAAGGCGCCCCGCGCGCAACGGCCTCCGCCACCGAGCGATCGAGCTCGTCGCTGCCGCCGCTCGCATAGCCCTCGAACTTCTGGACGATCCTGCCGCTGCGATCGATCAGCACGCTGTACGGCGCGGTCGTCTTCGGGTTGTACAGGGCGACCACGCGCGTGTCGGAGTCGAGCAAGATCGGAAAGCTTATGCCGAGCTGCTGGACTTCACGTCGCACGGCGCCGAGCGAGTCCGCGCCGTCGATCGACACGCCGAGCACGACGAAGCCGCGTGCTTTGTTCTTCCGATAGAGCTCGTCCAGGTGCGGCATCGACGCCAGGCACGGCTCGCAAAAGGTCGCCCAAAAATCGATCAGCACGACGTCCTTGCCCAGGTGCTCGGACAAGCGCTGGGCGCTGCCGTCGAGCGCGCTGAGCTCGAAGTCGGGCGGCGTCGCGTGCCGGCCCGCCGCGCTGGTCGGCCCTTTGCAAGCCAGGAACAAGAGCGCAAATAGCGCGCTCGCCGAACGCCTCAAAGCTTGCTCAATAGCGTGTCGACGCCCGTCCAATAGTCAGCCGAGTAACCCATCGTCGCTTGGACGATCTTCATCGAGCGCGTATCGACCAGCATGTTCAGCGGTGTGGCATCCGACGTGAAGTACGCGCCCATCTTGAAGCTCGGGTCGAGCACCAGCGGAAACGCGACTTGATGCGACGAGACCGAGCCCCAAAGTACGAGGTCCGCGGGCTGCGCGGGATAGTAGTTGTTGTCCTCGAACAAAGTGCCGAGCATCTGCACGCCCTTTGAGCGATTGGTCTCGTACACGTCATTGTCCTTGAAATCTTGATACTCGGCGCGGCACACCGCGCACCACACCGCCGACACGTTGATCGCGAGCAGCTTCACGCCGCTCGCGCCGTCGGGATCGTAAAAATCGGACAGCTGCAATAGTTCGAACGCGCTCGGGTCGTAGCCGGCGGCCACCGGATCGTGCCAGCCGAGAAACGAGAGATTTTCGATCGTCGC
>DASYCR010000058.1:0-2172 GCA_036500095.1 Polyangiaceae bacterium | reverse complement strand
GGGGGCGACATGCACGACGATCTGAGTAACGAAACGCTGCGCCCACTCCCGCTCCCGCCACTCCGCCGTCGTCGTCGAGGGCGTCCGCGGCAGCCGCTCAACCTCGACAAACACGCGCCGCTCTTTCATCTGCTCACCATTCTGCGGGCCGCCAACGCGCAGAGCCTGTTCGCGCTCCACTTCAAGGCGTTGGGGATCTCGCAGAGAACAGCGATGCGGCGGCTGCACATTCTCGTTGAGCAAGGCTATCTCGCGCACGTGCGCCTCGACCGCGCGCGCCGCGTGTATCACCTGACGCCGAAGTCGATCGCGCTGAGCCCGCGGCTGATGCTTCGCGCTTCGTCGTCGATGACAGCGACGCCCGCGGATCGCCAGGCCACGTACTGCCACGTCCGATCGCAGCTCTGGGCTGCGCTCGCGGCGGACGGCTGGAATATCGGTCGCAACCTTGATGCATGCGTCGCCATCCGGCGCTACCTCGTCGACGATCTCGTCGCTCGTGTGGCTGCCGCGCGCGCCGACCAGCGAGCGAGTCTCGAGGCCGCATTGCGAACGCTGCGCGCAGTGCCCGGGCTGGTGCCGCCGAATAAGTTGGTGTGCTCGCGCTGCCGCGCGTCGTGCACTGGCGGACCTTGCAGCCGCTGTGGCGCTCCAACTGAGGCGAAGCTGCTGGACGAGCGCTTCGCCTGCCGCGCATGTCACGCGCCGGTGCCGCGCGGCGGCGGCGATCACACGGATCCGCGGACTCGGCGCTCGTGCGCTTGTCGCGCCGTCCGCGAGGTTGACGTCCTCCGCTACGACGTGGCGTGGGGCCGCATCAATGGCGTGCTCGACGTTCGAGTGCTCCTCGTCGACGACCCGAGCCGGTCCGTGGAAAGGCTCGTGCGCAACCTCCCGCTCGTCACGTCGGCGCAGCGGCCGCTGCCATTGATCCTGCGCCACACCGACCCGCACAGCCGCTGGGATCCGCGCAGCTGTCGATGGGCGAGTAGCGGCCGGCGCAAGGCCGAGCTCGAGCGATTGCTCGCCGCTGAGCGCGTCACGCTTGTTGATTACAAGTCCGAGATCCAGGCCTATTTCGTTGGCCTATGATTGCGGGACGACGTCGTCCGATTCTTGTCATTGTCGATTGAGCCAGCGAGCTACGGCAAGGCGCGTGAGGGCGCTCTTGCGACCTTGCGCGCCTGCCGCGGCCCGTCGTCGCTCCGCGACGACACGCGTAGCGTGCCGCCCGATGAGTGCCGTCTTTGGCGCGAATCCGGGTTGCTCGCTGGCGCCCATCTTTCTTGTCACCATCCTGATTATTTCAGGTGATTTCCGTCCTTTCGTTGGCAAATGTCCTTCAAGGTCAACATGACCATGAGGTGACAACAGGGAGTGACTTTGTCACTGGTGACAACTCGGCCTATCGGCTCGCGGCGCGGTTGATGACCGCCGCGAAGCCCATGCCGCCGAGGCCGGTCACGAGGTCGGCGGCGAGTTGCTCGCGCTGTTCGCGCGTCAGCTCGGCGGCACGCGTGAAGTCGATGAACGCGCTTGCGCCCGTGATGACGAACGGCGGTTTCTTCGCCGCGGCTTTCTTGAACGACCGGGACGCCGGCGTCTCCTTTCCCGCTTGATCTCAGCGCGGAGCTTCTCGGTCTTCCATTGCTCTGGCCGCGGCGTACGCGAGCTTGCGCGTGACGCGCTCGGCTTGCGGCTTGAATTTCGGCCCGCGGGTTTTTCTTCAGCTCCTCGACGTCGCGCGCGTTCAGTGTTGTGCAGCATGACAGCCGAGGCCGTCGTGTCTGTCGAACACGTAGACCGGCACGTTCGTCACGGGGTCAACAATAGGCGCGCCGTTCTCGACGCGCTGCCGCGGGACCTTGACCTCCTTCGCGAAGTCTCGGAGCCACGCGGGGGCCGCGGCAAGCTGCAGATAGCCGTAGACCTTGCGCGGCTCCCAGCCGAGCGCCGTCGCAAGCTCCTCTTTCGTCATCCCGCCAGCGATGGCCTTCGCCGCGCCCTCGGCGATCTCGAGCGGCGCGAGATCGGCCCGGTTGAGGCTCTCGGCGAGTTGGAGACCCCCGACCTCGGCGTCGGTGACGTCTTTCACGACAGCGGCGACGGTGAGTGTCAAGGTTGTTGTCGGATGAAGGCTCATGCGCGCGCATCCAACGATCGTGACGAATC
>DASYCR010000057.1:0-1797 GCA_036500095.1 Polyangiaceae bacterium | reverse complement strand
GGTGAGGCGCTCGGCGTCGTCTACCTCGATGACCGCGTGCGGCGAGGTGCGTTCGGAGTGCGTGAGCTCGCCTGGGTACGTCTGGTCGGAACGCTGGCAGCCGTCGCCATCTCGGACGCCAAGAATCAGCTGTTGCTCCGGCGCGCTGCGCGTCGCGCCGAGCGTGCCGAAGCCAAGGCCGGCGTCGAGCTGGCACAGCGCGAGGCCGAGCTGGACATAGCGGAACGCGAGCTTGCGCGCACGCGCGACGCGCGCGAGACCCGCTTCTCTTATGCATCGATCATCGGTCAGAGCGAGGCGGTGCGGGGGCTCTTGAAGCTCGTCGATCGAGTAACCAGCGCAGACGTGCCGGTCTTGATTTTGGGCGAATCCGGCAGCGGAAAGGAGCTGGTCGCCCGCGCGATACACGAGAACGGGCCGCGCTCGAAGCTGCCCTTCGTGAGCGAAAATTGTGGTGCGATCCCGGAGGGGTTGCTCGAGCCGACTCTGTTCGGTCACGTGCGTGGCGCGTTCACGGGCGCCACGCGGCCACGAGCGGGTCTATTCGAGGTCGCCGACCATGGCACGTTCTTCCTCGACGAGATCGCCGAGATGAGTTTGGCCATGCAAACCAAGTTGCTGCGTGTGTTACAGAACGGTGAAGTGCATCCCGTGGGCTCGGAGTCCCCGCGCTTCGTCGACGTGCGCGTGATTGGCGCTACGCATCGCGATCTAGAAGCGCTCGTGCTCGCCGGCAAATTCCGAGAGGATCTGTACTACCGCTTGAATGTCGTTAGCTTGCGGGTGCCACCGCTGCGAGAACGCCCGGGTGACGTGCCGCTTTTGGTGCGGCACTTCGTCAGTCGCTATGCGGAAAAGCGCAAGGTGGCGATCTCCAAGGCTGCTATGGATGCGCTATCCGCCTACCGTTGGCCGGGCAATATTCGCCAACTCGAGAACGAGGTGCGCCGCGCGCTGGTCCTCGCCGACGACATAGTCACCCCCGACGTCTTGTCTCCCGACGTGATCGCTCGGGAGAGCTCGGAGGTCGCGATTCCGGATGGTTTGAACCTGCGGGGTAGAGTCGATGCCCTAGAGGGTGAGCTCGTGCGCACGGCGCTCAAGCGCACCGCCGGAAATCAGACGCGGGCCGCGGAGCTGCTCGGGCTTTCGCGGTTCGGCTTGCAGAAAATGATCAAGCGGCTGCAGATAGGCGCCCAATAGCCGAGCCGCGGATCCGCGCATTTTCCCGGCTCGAAAGTAGTGGTAAGGCCCGAAGCCCGCATGAATGCCCGCGCCGACGTAAAGCCCGTCCTGAAATGGGCTGGAGGCAAGCGCCAACTCCTCGAGCCGATATTCTCTTTCATCGACGAGGCGTTTCCGCAGCGGATCGGCAAATACTACGAGCCATTCGCCGGAGGCGCGGCGGTGTTCTTCGAGCTCGCCGCCCAAAACAAATTCGAGCGCGCGCGCCTCAGCGACAAGAACGAGGATCTGATCCGCGTCTACAGTGAGCTGCGCGACAACGCCGAGGGGGTCATCCGCGAGCTCGCGAAGCTGTGCGAGCCGGGGCACGGCGAAGAGCACTATTACACCGTGCGCGACATGCGCCCGAAGAAGGCGGCCGCGCGCGCGGCGCGGCTGATTTACCTGAACCGGACGGGTTACAACGGGCTTTACCGGGTGAATCGCAGCGGTGGCTTCAATGTGCCGTATGGCCGCTACAAGAACCCGCGCATCTTGGATCAGCCGCGTTTGCTCGCCGCTGCCGAGGCGTTGCAAGGGGTCGAGCTCGCCGTGGAAGACTTCCAAGTGTCT
>DASYCR010000056.1:0-3712 GCA_036500095.1 Polyangiaceae bacterium | reverse complement strand
AGGCCGGCCACCACCTCAATCAAACCGCCCGCCGGATCGGGGACCGGACCGCCTCCCGGCGCGGCAGTCCATTCCGAAAGATCTCCCGTCTCGAGATCGCTCGACCACAGCACGTTGCTCCCGAGATCCATGCGTGGTCCGCAGGCCACACCGCTGACGGCGCACACGAAGCAGAGCGCTTGCGCTAGCCTCGTCATAGCGACAGCTCCGCTCCCACGTCGGCGCCGATCCATGCGTATGGCATCTTGCCCAGATCCCCGGCAGGCAACGCGTACAGGTCGCTCGGCGCCGGCACGATCCAGGTGAACGCGCCGGCAAAGACCGAGAATTCTCGCGTCACGTGACGACCGAGCAGCGCCGCCGCGCGCACGCCCGGCTCGACGCGCGTGGCCTGCCGCGACACGAGCAGGTTCGTCGCCTCGACACGCTCGAGCGTGAGCAACGCACCGACGTCCACCGCCAAATCGAGACCAGCCAGCGCAGCTCGCGCTCGGAGCCCGGCGCTGCTCGGCAGACGCGTCACGCGCGCGCGCACGTCACCCAGCGAGAACGAGCTGTTCGGCGTGTAACCGATACCGAGCGTGCCCGCGAGCCAGTCCCGTCCGAGCACGACGCGCAGCTCGGCGCCGTAGCTCACGATCGACGGTGTCCCCTGCACGGCGGGTGCCCACGCGAACAAGCCCGACAACTCCACACGCGCGAGCGGGGGCCGCACGCTCACGATCGGCGCGGCGGGAGCTGGCGGTGGCGGCGCGGGTGGCGGCGGCGGCGCGGGCGGCGGCGGCGGCGGCGCGGGCTCGGGTTCGGGCGCTTGCTCTTGCCCGAGCTCTGGCGGCATCACGGTGAGCACGGCGAACACCGCCGCAAAGCGCGCTCGCCCCTCGCAGTCTCTGCCCGGATCGGCATACTCCTTGGTTACGGAGACGCCCTCCTTGATCACCGTAACGCGATAGGCCTGCTCGAGGTCCTCGAGCTCTACACGAACGCCCTCTTCGAATAGTCGATGGCGATCAGGCGGCGTCAGGCGAAAAACTTCTTGCTCGACGGCGATTGGTTCAGGACAGTGGCCGCCGCCGAAGGTGAAGTGGGTCGGCTCCGCGTCTTGGGCGCGCGCCGTCGCCGCCCAGAAAAGGCCAGTGAATACGGCTGCAAGCGCGCAGCAGTCGACGAACCTTCGCGTGGCGGCCATGGCACCCTGAGCGGAATTAGGATACTCTGCTCAGACACTTTCCGAGCGAAAACTAGCAGTGCAGCCCGGTTGATACTTTTTGGGGAAGGTCCACCTGAAAGCATCCCTAAAGAAGTCGATGACTACGAGCCCACTTCGCGTGGACGAGTGGTGTGTGCCCGCGCCGATCGCGGCGCCGCAAACAGCGCCCGCGTCGCTCGAGTTTCGGGCGATCTACGAGCGCTGGTTCGACGAGGTCTCACGCTGGATTCGCGCGATGGGCGGGCCCGAAGCAGATCGCGAAGATCTCGTGCAGGACGTGTTCGTCGTCGTCCATCGGCGCTTGCCGGACTTCGACGGCCAGAACCTGCCCGGCTGGCTCTATCAAATTGCGCGCCACCGCGTGCGGGACTTTCGGCGGCTCTTGTGGGTTCGCCATCTCTTGTTTGGTAGCGTGCCGCTCTCCGACAGCCTGACTAAGGGCGGCGCTGGTCCGATTGATTCGCTCGAAACCAAGGAGCGCAAGGAATTGCTCGAGCGACTCCTGCTACGGCTGAACGAGTCGGAGCGCGCGGCTTTGGTTCTGTTCGAAATCGACGGCTACAGCGGCGAGGACATTGCGCAGATTCAGGGGGTCCCCATTAACACGGTCTGGGCGCGCATTCACAAGGCGCGCAAGAAGCTGAAGGCTCAACTGACTCGGGTCGAACAGCGCGACGCGCGCCGGGTGGAAGCGTGAAGCGCCTATTGGAACACGCATCGGACGCGTGCGAGGAGCACCTCGCCGAGCTGTTCGAGGCGGCCGAGGCGCCGAGCGCCGATCCGTTCCGCAAGCGGCGCATTCTCGTGCGCATCGAGCGGGGCGAGGGCCGGCGTCTGGGCTTGTGGCTGCGGCCCGCCGTGGTCGCGGTGCTGCTCGTGAGTGGCACCGCCGCGGCCGCGTTGAGCAAAGGCTTGATCAATCACAAACTCTGGCCGAACGTCGCGCCCGTCGACGAGACTCCGGCGGCGGTTGCCGCGCTTGCGCCGCGCCCGGCACTCGCGCCCGTATTGGGGCCGCCGGCTGCGCCCGCAGCGCCAGAAGCGGTTGCCTCCGACGCCACGCCGCCCGAGCCGTCGAAGACTGACTCAGTCACGCTCAACAGTTCGGCTCCAGCGAAGGCCGCGCATCGCGCCGCGCGTCCACGTCCGGGCAGTGAAGATCCGACGGACGTCGTGCAGGCCATTCAAGCGCTGCGCACGGACCGCGATCCTTCCCGCGCCCAAACCTTGCTCGACGATTACCTGCAAACTCACCCCAAAGGTCAGCTCTCGGAAGACGCTCTGGCCTTGTCGATCGAGGCCGCCTCGGCCAAGCACGATCCGCGCGCCACCGACTACGCGCGGCGCTACCTCGGCAGGTTCCCGCACGGGCGCTATCGCGACGTGGCAGCGCGAGCGCTCGCCAGCCACTGAGCCCAGCGCCGTCTCCGCTCGAAAAATCGTGCCCGCGACTCGAAAGTTGCGTATCGGGCAGTGAGTAAAGACTCTTTTTTCTGTCGCCGAGCAGCGAAAGTCGCTCTAATGCCGCAAGCTTAGCGGCTGAGGGCCGCATAGCGGCGGACCTTGGCAAGATCTCGATCCACGTCGCACGCGCTCGCGTTGAGTTTCACTCTGGTGAGCCTCGCATGCGCGACGCTGGCCGAACGTTCGGCATGCGCGCAAGAGACAACCACCCAAGCGCCCAAGACCAGCGAGCTGACGACGGGTCTCGTCTACCAAGCGCCACCTGAGTGTCCAAAGGAAGACGACTTTATCGAGCAGGTGCATCGACGCTCGTCCCGTGTGCGGTTCGTGAGCGATGGCTCCGCGCCCAAGCAACTCGGCGTGGTGATCAGCGTCAGCCCCGAAAAAGTGGTGGGCAAGCTGCGTTTGGTCGAACAGGACGGGACCACCCGCGTGCGCAGTCTCAATGCACCGACCTGTCGTGAAGCCGTCGATGGCCTCGCGCTGATCGCAACGGTGTCGCTCGATCCCGAGGCGCTCGCCGCCGGAACCCCTGAACAGCCAGCAACCCAACCCGAATCTCCACCCAAGGCCCCAGCGACAAAACCAGTCGCCAAGAAGAAGCCCGACGTCACGAGCAAGCCGAAAAAAACGCCTACGGAGCCGCCTGAACCCGAGTGGGGATACGCGCTCGGCGCTGAGCTGAGCTCCCTTTTTGCCTCGTTTCCTCAGCCTGCGCTCGGAGGCTCGCTCTTCGCCGGGGCCGCCTGGCAGCCGAAACACTGGTTTTCTCCGCTGGTTCGCGCGACCTTCTCGTACTACCGCACCTCGGTTTCGGAGCAGCCCCAGGGCGACGCCAACTTTTCTTTGAGTGTGGGAACGGTTTCAGTGTGTCCCCTCCGTGTCGCTCTCGCGCAGGTGGGAGAGCTCAGGCCGTGTCTATTTTCTGACACCGGCGGGCTCGTGGCGTGGGGAACCCATACACAAGCAGCGCGCCAGCATACTGTTTTGTATGCAGGTGTCGGCGCCTCGGCTCAGGCATCGCTCGAACTGGGTGAA
>DASYCR010000055.1:0-3445 GCA_036500095.1 Polyangiaceae bacterium | reverse complement strand
GCTCCACGTCGTTCACCTTGTAGCCGGAGTCATCGTAGAAAAACGCGCACTCGTCGAGCACGGCGCCGACCAGCGAGCGCCCACGCAACGACACGCCGCCCGAGCTCGCCGCGGCGCACTCGATCGAAACCCGCCCGCCGGGCAAGTCGAGCACAATGACTTCGGCCGTGTCCGAAACGACGTACGAGCTCAGCTCCTCGCTCTGGCCAACGGCGCCGCTCACGTACCGCAAGCACTGGTGAGCGAGCTTCAGTGTCGGCGCGACGATGAGCCCGACCGCACGCTCGCCCGGCGCCATGGTCGCGAGCGAGACGGTCACCGCAAGGTGCAGCAGGCGCAGCGCGCCGAGCGTGTACGTCTTGCCGCCACGCGCGCCACACACCGCCACGAGCACGCGCCGCGCTCGAGCGGGAATCGTCTCCACGTTGCCGAAGATGATCCGCGCGTACCGGCGCAGGTCGCCGCGTAGTTGCTTCGGCTCGAGCCCATCGAACGCCACGAGGCAGAGCGCGAGCTGCGGCCGCGTGAGCTTGACACCGATGCTCGCAACGAACCGCGTGTAGCTCATCCCCGCCCATGGAGAGCGGCGCGGGGCCTGCGCCGCGATGGCCTTGAGCGCGGCGAGAGCGTTCATTCTTCGTCTAAACGCAGTATCGGCTCAATCACGATACGTTCCATTCGTGTGAGCAGAACGGGCACACAAGCTCTACCTCACGCGCATCAGCTTCACCGTCTGCGCCACACGCGGGACAAGCTCGCACGATGGTAACAAGAACTGAGGGCGCCGCGCCCATCGGCCCCGACCAGAAACCGCCCGACATGACTCTGCGCGCAATCGGGTTGTAGACAGGGCCGAACGCATTCCCAATCAGCGCCGCAACGGCGATGTTCCACACGATGCGAGGGAGCTCAGCGCGCGCGAGCGGCGCGTACGCACACCAGCCGCTCACTTCGCGCAGCACCACAGCCCCCTTGGCTCAAGCCTGAAGCACGTCCCGGTCGGACGAACCGACTCGGGACACGACAACGCCTCGACCTCGTTCCCGTCGCACCCGGGCTCCGCCGCCGGTGACTGCGCGCAGTCCGGCGGCTCGAGCCGTTGTTCGGCCGAGCCGCCGCACGAGAGCAGCAACACAGCGACCAAGTTCCACCTATTGGTGATCATCCGTCTTCCTCGACATCAAACCAGAGCAACTGCACAACATCGCCCGCGTCCGGCACATCGGGGTCGCCATGTTCCACGTAGCTCAGCGTAATTTCACCGGTCTCGCGATTCACGTGCGTAACCTGAAACAGCACGTGATGGTTGACGCCTTCGACTTCAACCATCTGGCCGTCCTCGTCTGCGAGGTAGCCGTTGCCCTTCACCTTCGACATTGCGGTTCCTCCCGGAGAGCGGCTTGAGCGAGCCGGTCGAACGCCTCGACCAGCGGCAGGATATTGTGCAGCGGCGCTCGGCGAATCAGCTCCGAGCGCACCGCCTGCGCGTCGTCCAGTAGCGTGGGCGCCTCCAGTCGCGGAGTGGCTTCAGCGGCGCGCAACCTCCGCCTCACCTCATACAACACCTCAAGCCGCCCTGGCCTGGCATCGGATGACCCGTGCTCGAGTCGATTCAGCAGGTCCGTGAATAGGGTGTCGTCGGAGAGTTCCGGGAGCGTGTGATTGGCGACGGCGTCTACGATGGGGTCAGGGTTCACGCTGCCTCGCTCTCCGCCAGGTCGAGCATGCGCTCCAAGCACTTGGCGCCCGACTCCCACGAGGCACGCTGAGCAGCGATGGGGCAGCCGGCTAGCATGTGCAAGATGCCGTCGGAGAAGCCGCCGCCCGCGTAAGCCAAGCACACGGGCATGCCCATGGCCTGCATGTCTTGGATCGCGTAGGGGATCTTTTCATCGACCGTGCCGACGCTGTCTTGGTACTTGCACTCGATGGCGAGCGCGCGGTCCGACTCGGTGTGCAGCACGAAGATGTCCACGTGCCGGTTCTTGCCGATGATGGTCTTACCCAGCGACACTTCGCGATACACCGTGACGCCGCGGGCCGAGAAATTCTTGACCAGGTAAGCCGCGATCAGGTCTGCGTACTCATTACCCGTCATGGCAGAACCAGCGAGAGCCGCCGTTGGCCCGGAAAATCAGCTGGAATCAGCGAGCCCTCTTGGCCGCCAACCTCGCCGAAGCGCGAACGCGCTCGCGCGAGCGCGGCGTCCGAGACGTCATTGCCGAGGAAGCGGCGGGACAGTTTGAGCGTAGCGACGCCCACCGAGCCCGAGCCCATGAACGGCTCAGCGACGATGTCGCCGGCGCTGCTGCTCTGAAGAATCAGCGTCTCGCTCAGGGCGACGGGCTTCTCGGCGGGGTAGCCCCCGCGCACGCGCTTAGCCGTGATCACATCCGCGATGCCGAGATCATTCAGCTTGCGTTTGCCCTTCTCGAAGAAGAGCACGAACTCGTAGCGCGCGCGGTAGTGGTAGCCCATGCCTATCGTGCATTTGTCCCACACGAGCGGCTTCCAAAATTTGAAGCCAGCGCTCTCAGCGATCGGCTTGGCGATGAACGCCGTTTCCGGATCGCACATCAGGTAGAAATGCGCGTTGCGTTTGAGCACGCGCTGGACCTCACTGAAGAGCTCCGCGAAGCGCTCGTTCGGGAAGACGGTGAACCATGGGTTGCTCGAGGCGGCGCTGACCTTCAGGCGCGTGGTCGTACCCACAGCGCGGTGCTTCTCCAAGGACTCGTAGGGCGGGTCGGTGATGAGTAGATCCACCGACTCGGTCGGCAAGGCGCGCAGCCACGCGACTGCGTCCAACTGAGCCAGCTCTACGTTTGCCTCGGTCTCCACGGCTCCCAGATGTATCACCAACCCGGCGCGTTTAGCTACACAGTCGTTCAGTGCTAGGCTGCGCTACAAGCGACTGTAAATATTGGTTTATTTCCCGTATCGCCGGCGTCGGTCGGACAAGCAATGTCCGATTCGCCGCGCTGGCTGGAAGCAGGCTTTGAATCCGCCTGCGCACGCGAGCCTCAGCGTGCCAAAAGCGCGAAATCCTGTTCTAGTTGGACGGAGGGTTATTGAGACTCGGTTGCTCCTTGGCGCTGATCGCCGCGGGGTGCCTCGGTTCTGCACGACTATTGGCGGAGCCGTCGTCACCCGCTGCGGCGGACGCGCGGCACGACGACGCCGCGATCGACGCGGCGCTGCGCGAGCAAGCGCGTCGCGCGCATATCCACCGCTACGCTTGGACCGGCATCAACGGCCTGCTGACCGTGGGCTCGTTCACGCTGCTCCCAGTGGTTTCGCGCGAGTCGCGTCCCGATTTCGTCGTGGCTGGGGTGGGCTCAGCGCTCGGCACGGTCGCGACGTTCGTCTTTCCGCTGCGCGTGGAGAGCGCTCCGGCCGAGCTCGACTCACTCGACGCGCTGCCGCCGGCTGAGCAGCAGCGGAA
>DASYCR010000054.1:0-2768 GCA_036500095.1 Polyangiaceae bacterium | reverse complement strand
CGCGGCAGCCGAGCTCGACAGCGTGCGCTTCGCTTTGCCGCATTTCAACTCGCTCTATGGGCGCTATCCGTACCCGACGCTGACGCTGGTGCATCCGCCCGAGTCCGCCGAAAACGCCGGCGGCATGGAGTACCCGACGCTGATCACGACCGGCGGCCCTTGGTACACGGCGCTCACCGGCGCGCGCTTGCTGGAAGACGTGACGATCCACGAACTCGGACACCAGTGGTTCTACGGCCTGGTCGCCACGAATGAACACGAGTTCCCGTTCCTGGACGAGGGGCTGAACAGCTACGCCGAGGCCGAAGCGCTGGAAGCTCGTTTCGGGGCCGGTTCTTCCTTCGCGGCGTTCGGCTTGAGTATTAGCTCGAGCACGATCGCCCGTCTGTTCTCCGCGACGCGCGGCGGCGATCAGGCGGTGAGCTCTCCGGCGGCGGAATTTACGAGCTTCCGCAATCTCGGCGCGCTCGTCTACGAGCGCACCGCGACGACCTTGCTCACCGTGGCGCGCGTCTACGGCGAAGCGCACATGCGGCACGCGCTCGGCAGCTATACTCGGCAGTTTCGCTTTCAACACCCGACCCCGAGTGATTTCTTGAACGTGATGCGGCGTGAGCTCGGTGCAGACGCTGAAAAGGCGCTGGCCGCCGCGCTCCTCGAGCGAGGCACCGTCGACTACGTTGCGCGCGATCTGTCGAGCGTGGCCGCCGAACCGGCCGCCGGCATCTTCGATGCGCCAAACGGGCGAGAAACGCGCAAGCGCGGACCTGCACCCGAACCCAAAAAATACCAAGGGCGCGTCGTCGTGTGTCGTCACGGAACCCTGGAATTCCCCGTCGAAATCGAACTATTGGCGGAGGACGGCACACGCCGCCGAGCAGGCTGGGACGGCCGCGGCGCTTGCCACGCGGTCGACTACGCCGGCAGCTCGCCGTTGGTTGCCGCGCTCGTCGATCCCGACCACCGCGTCTTATTGGACGACGATTTGTCGAACAACTTCGTCTCGACGCGAAGTCCGCAGACGAGCCGGCTCTGGGAGCGCGCGCTGTACGGCGCCGAGCTCGTCGTCTCGGGAGCCGCGCCGTGAGCGAATCCGACGCGCTTCCGGTTCGCCCGTTTGCGCGCTTTGCCGCAGGGCCGGCGCTGCTGGCATTTTCGGGGTGGCGCTTGCTCGCGGCGGCAGCGGTTGGCGCACCGATTGCGCTCGAACTGGGCGCAGCCGGCGCTGCCGCCAGTACCGCCGGCGATCTGGACGCGTTCGCGCCCGGCGCGCTGCTGCTCTCGGACGTGGTGCGACGCGCGCTCCCGGAGCTCAGCGCCGCGTTGAAGGCCGGGCTGGTCGTGGCGCTCGTGCTGGCCTTGCTCGGCTTGCTGCCGCTCGGGGCGCTGCTGTCTGCGCTGACGGAGCCCGCTCGCACGCCTCTGCGCCAGCATTTTTCGCGAGCCGCCTGCGTGTTTCCGGTGTTCTTGGGCCTCAGCGCGACACTGCTCCTCGCTCAAGGCGCGTGGTTACTCGCGATCAGCATTTGTGCATCGATGCTGGGTGCGGCCGTCGCTCACCGCGGCTCGCTGTCCATCCTCGCACCGCTCGGGCTCTACGCGGTCGGGCTCTTGGGGACGCTCGAGCTCGGAGTGCTGCTCGACCTCGCCCGCGCTGCAGCCGTCAAGCACGAACTCCGCACGCGGGCCGCCCTCATCTACGCTCTCAGCACCCTGCGCCGAAGCGCTGGCGCCGCAAGCGCGGCCTATTTCGCCTGCGCCGGCGCGAGCGTATTTGCGATCGCGCTCGCGGCGCGCCTCACGCAAGGGCTCGACGTCGGTCGTCCAGGCGGCTGGCGCGTGGCGGCGGTGTTCGGCGTTCACCAAGTCGCGCTGCTGACCCTCGTGTTCGCGCGCTACGTCTGGCTCAAGCGCGCCGTCGCCTTGTCCGCCACGAGCGCTGACGGTCTAGGCGGCCCTACGCCGACGAACTACTCGGCCAGCAGCCAACAGTGACACCAGCGCAAACGGCCAAGCGTTCGGCGCCGACGAAACTCCGGCCGCGGCACGACACTGACAGCCCGCTTCATCCGCGGGCAAAGTGTCTTGCGAGCCGTTCAAGGCGATCGCCGGCCCCTTGCCCGTGGTCATGCCCTGCAGCGTCGTGATGCTTTGGGCCGCGAGCTGATAGTCAAAGTCTCCGCCGCCGTTGTCCGGGATAGGCGGCGCGGGCGCGAGATCGAGCGAATCCGAGGTGACCCAGGCTTGCCAAGAACCGGTGGTGTAGCCATCGAAGCGAAACCTCTGAGTGATGGGCTGATTCGTTTGATTGATGGCAACCACCACGAGCTTGCGCGAGCCGTTATCCGTGGCGCTGTCGACGAACGCGCTGAGCGCGACGCCGCTCGTCGCAGAGAGATCGGCGCCAATGCGGTAGTAGCCGGGGCGTACGAAGCGACTGTAGTTGCCCATCGCGTACAAACGTTTCACCGGCGCGGGAGGCGTCGTCCCAAACGCGAACAAGCCCGAATTGTCGTCGCTGCCGGGGTTGATCCACCAATAGTGCCACGCGCTCACGTCGCCTCCCGTAAGCGCCGCGTTGATCATGCCGGCGACGCGCAGGCCGCTGCCGATGCCGGGATCCGGCAGCGATTTCTTGGTGGTCGGATCGAAAGCGGTTGGATCCGAGATCTCCGTCTCCCAGAGCTCACGGCCGGACTGTTCGATGTCCGGATACTCCGCCGGAGTGCCGTTGTACTCGTGCGTCGCGACGACGTTGACGGCGCTGC
>DASYCR010000053.1:0-2353 GCA_036500095.1 Polyangiaceae bacterium | reverse complement strand
CGCATCCACCACGACCGTATAAGTCGCGTAATCGGCGTGTAGTGCGCGCGCTGCTCGCGCGTGCGGATCGAGCAAGATCGGATATTCGTAGCCTCTCCGCAGCGCTTCGGCGCGGTCGGTGACGAGGTTCACGCCGGCTTCGGAATCCACCGCGACGAAGGAGACCGATGATGCTCGGTATTTTTTTGCGAGCGCCGCGAGGCGCGCATCGTGCACTGCCTGGCACGGACAATGCGCGGAGAAAAACTCGATCACGGTGAAACGCGCGGCCGGATCGATCAGCGCGCGCCGCGCGCCGGCCGTGTCGTCGAACGACGAACTCGGAACCTCCGCCGCGCGCGACGGCGCGCACGCGATGAACATGCCCGCAACGAACGCCCACTTCGTCAAAGCCATGCGTAGACCAGCGTCAGCGAGCCGCCCGCCAATGCCGGCTGATTCAGTGAGAGCTTGGAAACAGGCGGATTCGCGAACAAGGCCGCCTGCGCGCGCCACGAATCGTTCAGCGGCAGGAGCCCAGCGAAGGTCACGGTCGTCGAACGATGGCTCGAGTCCGGCGCGGCTGCGCGGTCGATCGTCGCGTCTCCTTCTGTCATGTACGCGAAACTGAGCGCGAGCGCGGCCTCACTGTCGAAGACGTAGCCGGCAGCCGCGAGCGCCGTCCACTGCGCCGCAAGCTGCTCGTGAGTCGTGATCCCAGCTTGCGTGACCGAGCGAGCGCTGCGTTGCGCCACGACACCGGTCACGTTCACGAGCCAATGCCCGAACGCCTGCTCCAGCGCCAAGCCGAAGCTGCCCTGAAACGCGCCGATACCGGTTGCATCGGTCGCGAGCGGGCGAATCCGGCTCGAATCCGCGGGCGTGCCGCTCGGAAATGTGATGCCGGCGAGCACACCGATGCCGGGGATGGTCTTGGAAGCGCCCGCGAACGTGAAGTCGTAACGCCCGTTGAGGTTGATGTCGCCGATGCCGCCTCCGAACTCGCTCTCGGAACCGGCGCTTCGTCTGGTCTCGAGGATGGGCACGAGCACGGCGGCCTGCGCATGCTCGGTCAGCCGAAGCGCAGCGAACGCGTCTTGTTCGAGGTCGAGCTCGGACGCTCCGCGGGTCAGCGCGCTGAACTCGCCGGCGCTGTCGAATGAGCCGATTTCGGCTGCGGCTTTCCACTGCGTGCCGACGAGCGCCGCTTCGTGCAGCGCGAGTCGTCCAGGTGTGACCACGCTCGAGCCCGCGCAACACGCTTGCGCCGCCGCGCTGCGCGGCGAGCTCGAAACCGCGACGACAGCGGCGATCAGCCAGACCGGCTTCATCAATGAATCTGAAATGTCGGCACGACTTGATCGGTGACCGAGCCCGAGAGCGTCGTGCGAAGCTCCCAAGTGCCGGGCATGAATAGCACCACGCCGCTGATCTCGTAGACGCCTGGAGCCGTTTCCGCGACGGTCGGCGTAACCGACGTGCCGTGCCCCATCGCCGGCATCCATGGCACCGTTTTGATGTCGAGACCCGACTCGGGCAGCTCCGTGGCAGTATCCGTAATCGTGAGCTCTACGGACGAGGTGCCGAGCGCAGGTGGCTGGAGCGGCAGAGTTCGAACCTCGACGTCGAGACCCGTGTCGCTTTTGAGATCGAGTAGTGGTGCGGCTGAGTACTCCGCGTTGGCCTCGCTCGGCGCCGCGCCGCCGGAGCAAGCACTGAGTAGACCGAGCGTAGCGAGCGCCGGCATGAGAAACTTCATGGCAGCTTAGATATGCCCGCATTTCGCGGCGCGCCATGAGGTGAATCGTCGCAGCACCATCGCGCCGCAATGTGAAGCCGCCGCTGCGGCAACTCGTCCCAGTAGCCGTTTCGGCATGGACCGCGGACGCCGCGAGAGAACGCCGCGTTTCATCGTAGACGTCCGTGACCGCGGCGTAGTCCGGGTTGTGCTGGTCTCTCGCGTTCGTCGCTGGTCGCGGCACTGAGCGCGCGTGCAAAACCGAGCTCGAACGCAGAAGATGCGCCATGCTTTGTGCACCGAATCTCGCCCGCGCCGAGCGCACGATACGGTCTCGCCGCGATGCGCTCACGGCGCTGCTCGCGCTCGCTCTGCCGCTGTCTTGCATCACGCCGCCGCAAACACCAGCGTCCGACGTTCCGCCTCCAATCAAGCCGCCCACCGCGGCGCCGGAAGTCATGGCCGAGCTCGATGCTTGGACCGCCGCCGCGCGCATGGGCATCGGCGTGAACATCGGCAACACGCTCGACAACACTACCACTTGGGAAACGGGCTGGGGCAACCCGCCGATCACCGAGGACTACGTGAAGGCGCTCGCGGCGATGGGCTTCAAAACCATCCGCTTGCCCGTCGCGT
>DASYCR010000052.1:0-1722 GCA_036500095.1 Polyangiaceae bacterium | reverse complement strand
CTGACGCACGCACCATGGCTGCGCGGGGGCGCCTCGATACGGCGCCCGGCATCGGCGATATCCCGAGCACACAGCCGTTTTTCGGTCGTCCGCACTTGCCGACGCAACCCGGCTCGAACCGTCCCCCCGGCGTCACCACGGAGTCGACCCTCGGCGCGCTGGGGCGCACGCCCACGCTCGGCGGCCTGGGCGCGCGCGGTCGAGTCAGAACCGGGCCCGGCCTCGGTCCCGAGGCCGCGAAGGCCGTCAGTGGACCGACACTCGTGAGCGCGTCGGAACAGGCCCTGCGCGCACGAGAAGCCGCCAACGAGTCGCTCGGCTTGCCGCTCGTGGACGCGCGCACCGAAACCCCGCAGCCCGCCCTCGATCCCGCGCAAATCGCCGCACGCTACGGCAATTTGCCTCTGATCATGCCCGACGCGCAGGCAGCGAAGACGCGGGAAGAGAGCATCGCGTTCGCGCTGGCGGACGCCGAGTTCGACGAGGTGACTTCGGTCCCTCCCCCCGCGGACTTCGACGAGGACGCTCTGCCGATCCCGGAGGTGCCCGACGAAGAACCGACGCGCGTTGGCACAGCCACGCTCTCCTCAATGCAGCACAGCTTGGCCGCGACGCAGCAAATGCAAGCCGCGCCTCAGTTTGCCGCCGCGCCACCGCCACCGCCTCGCGCGCCGGCACCGACGCCGCCCGTCGCTGCGCCGACGCCGTTCGCGCCGCCGCCAGGCCTATTCGCGCCACCTCCTCCACCCGCACCGCCCGCGGCAAGTCCGTATGCGACGGCGCCGTTCGAACCAGTGCCCGTCCCCAAACCTCGCTCGATTCCGCCGCAGCAGGCGCCACTCTTGATCGACGTCACGCCGCTCACGCTAGCGGTGGAAACCGTGAACGGCTTCTGCGACGGGGTGATAGCGCGCAACAGTAAGGTGCCGTGCGAGCACACGCGCGATTTCGTGACCGCAGCCGACAACCAAACGGCGGTGCGCGTGCGTATCAGCCAGGGGGAATCGAGTCGCTTCGGTGACAACACGCTGCTCGGAGAAGTCGAACTCGGCGGCCTGCGCCCGGCCGCGCGCGGCGAGGTGCAAATCGCCGTCACGTTCGCGCTCGACACGAACGGCATGCTCAACGTCAGCGCCAAAGAGGTCGCCACCGGCAAGGCCACGAGCGCCCAGGTGCGGCTGGTCGCCATGCCCGACGCGAGCGACGTCAGCTGGATGGCAGCTCGCAACGCAGCACGCCAGATGTGATGGACCGTTCAGCGAACCTCGCGAGACTCATCGACTGGGCCGAAGTGCTCGACGATTCGAACTACTACGAGCTCTTGGGTGTGCTCGAGATCGCCGATCCTGCTGGCGTGCAAAACGCGTTTCACGAGTTTTGCCTGGCCTTCCACCCGGACGCGCACCCAGACTGCGACCCGGAAACCTCGACGCTAGTACGGCAGGTGTTTCAGCGCGGCGCGGAGGCCTACCATGTGCTTTCACACCCCGAGCTTCGCGCGCGCTACGACCTGGCCCTGGCAACCGGGCAGCTCCGCCTCGTCGCTTCTGACGCGCCCCGCTCGATCGCACCCCCCGGAGTGCAGTCGCTCGAGAGCTTGTGCCAATCGGCCGCCGCCAGATTGCACGCTACGCGGGCCGACGCCCTCATTTCGAGCGGAGATCTCGGGGCGGCCAAGGGCGAGCTGATGCTCGCCGTGCGCGCCGATGGCGAAAATGCCGG
>DASYCR010000051.1:0-4719 GCA_036500095.1 Polyangiaceae bacterium | reverse complement strand
GTGCAAGTCCGCGCCGGAGAGCTCGCTCACCCAATGCGCGAGCTGCTGGTGCCACACCAGAGTGTGCCCGCGCACGCGCATGTGATTCTGCTCGGCGAAGCGCAGCAGTTGATCCCCCGCGTCGAACGTGAATTTGCCGCGCTTGGGCTCGAGCGCGTCCCACTTCATTTGATTTTCGGGCGTCAGCGAGTCGAACTCACGGCCGGCGACCTCGGTGTAGTCCGGCTCCTGAAAAAACCAGGTGGCTAGCGCCGTACCGATGTGGCGTTGGCTGTGCGCGGCGGCCTGGCGCAAGGTCTGGGTGGGCATGGTGGCGAATGTTCCTTGGGAGCCCGCGACGAGTACGCGGCGCTTGATGCAGCCTGCGCACAAGCCGAGCGTCAAGAGCAGCGCAACGCCCGCGCGTAGAACAGCGAGCGCAGCCTTCACGCCAGTCGATTTTTCGCGTAGCGCCACGAGATGCTCGGTCGGGATAGCACGACCAGCGTGTACACGCCCAGCGCCGTGCCAAACGGCAGATTGATGCACGCGAGCACGGCGACGATCTGGCTCAGGAGCTTGCGTTCGAGTTTCCGCAAGCTGAGTCCAGAATAGACGAGCAACGCCGCCTTCACCCACAAGAGCAAGATCAACGAGCCAAAGATGACGATGAAGACCGTGCCGACCACGGCGGCTTCGCCGGCGCTCGGTTTGGCGGCTGAGGAGGTGCTCGCGACCAGGGCAGCCGCGATCACCAAATAGGCGACGAGCAGGATGCCCGTGAACGCGATGATGCCCGCGTACACGAAGTGCAAGATCGACAAGACCTTCAGGTCCTGATCGTCCTTCGCCAGCGCGGCCGCCTGCGCCTGCTCGTAGCCGTAGGCTATCGGAGGCGGACCGTTGCGATAAGGATCCATGCGCCCCGAGCATACATCACCGGATCGAGTTTGCGGGTGCGCCGGGCGCGGCTCGGGCCGCGGATTTACCGGGGATTGCTCGACGTATTCGCCGATCGCGCCTATCCTCGAAGGATGAACGTTGCTTTGCTTGAGATGCTGGGTAGGCCGCGTGTGCTCGCGCTCGTGACGCTGAGCGGCGCGTTTGCGTTCGCTTGTTCCGCGAGTTCACCGACACCGAACCGGTCGGGTGGAATTGCGGGCGACGGAGCCGTCGCGGGCGTCGTAGGGGTTGCGGCGGCGAGTGGCAGCGCGGGCTCGAGCGGGAGCATCGGCACGAGCGGGAGCACGAGCGGCGGAGCGGCAGGGAGTGTCGGAGGCAATCCGAGCGGTGGCGCGAGCGCGGGAGCGACCGGCAGCGCGGGCGTGAGTGGAACGGGTGTTGGTGGAGGCGCGGGCGTCGCGGGTGCGTCCGGGTTCAGCGGCGCGGCTGGTGTTGCCGGCAACGGCGGCGGAGGACTGGCCGGTACGAGCGGCAACGCGGGGGGTGCAGGCGCGAGCGGCGGCAGTCCCGGGCCGCACTTCGGCATGGGTGGACCTTTTACATTTCCGCAGAGCAAGAAGCCCGGGTACTGCACGCTCACGACGGCGAGCGGCGCGTCTGCTTCGGCACAGGCCGCGTACAATTTTTGGAAGACGACCTACGTCACCGCCACCGGCGCGGGCAGCGGTTTGCGCGTGCAGCGTCCAGATAACGGCAACGACACGGTCTCGGAAGGCATCGGCTACGGCATGATCGCCGCCGTTTACCTGGCCGACAAACCGACCTTCGACGGGCTGTGGGCGTACGCGATCGCGCATTTCGACCCAAGCGGCTTGATGAATTGGCAGATCAATCCGGGGGGCACGGTCGAGAGCACGGGCTCCGCGACCGACGCCGATGAAGACATGGCGTGGGCGTTGATCCAAGCGTCCGACCAATGGTCGGACGCGAGCTACTTCGACGCGGCCAAATTGCTGATCAATGCGATGAAGAGCAAATCGATCGCCGCGGACGGCATGCTCCGGCCTGGGGATGGCTGGGGTAGCGCGTCCACCACCACGTATCCGGACTACTTTTCACCGGCATACTTTCGCGTCTTCGCGGAAGCCACCGGCGACATGGCCTGGGCGACGACGATCATCGACCGCAACTACGCGATCCTCTCGGACGTAACGGGTGAATACGGTCTCGTCCCGAATTCATCCAGCTCGACCTCGCAGTTCAACGGCAACTATGGCTACGACGCGACGCGCACGCCGTGGCGCATGGGCATGGACTACTGCTTCAACGGCGAGATGCGCGCGAAAGCTTACCTCGACAAGATCAGCGCGTTTTTCGCCGGCCTCGGAGCGGTGACCAACATCGGAGACGGCTACGATCCGAGCACCGGCAACAAGGTGAGCTCGAACGCAAACATGGCGTTCATCGGGCCGGCGGGCGTGTCGGGCATGGACGGCCAGCAGACGTTGCTCGACAACGCGTTCAGCTACGGCGCCACGAACAACGGAGGAACAGCCAACTACTTCGCGCAGTCCTTGCGCGTGATCACGATGTTGATGATGTCCGGTAATTTGCTCGACTACACGAAGTGAAAGATCTAGCCCGAGAATTCCTGCGCGCGGTGCGGGGCAATCGCTCGCAAGTGGCGTTCTCGCGCCGCATCGGATTTTCCAGCAACGTGGCGGCTGAGTGGGAGTCCGGACGGCGCGTGCCGGCCGCCGCGACGGCGCTGGCCATCTGCGCGCGCTCCGGGATCGACGTGGCCAAGGGCTTTGACGTATTTCACCGAGATACGGCGCCACTCATCCTGTTGCGCGGTAAGGGCAAGCGGTTGCAGGTGGACGCCAAGAGCGTCGCGAGCTGGCTCCGCGCGCATCGAGCGCGCACGCGCGCGACGGAGCTCGCCGTGCGCTCGGGTATCTCGACATTCAAGCTCTCCCGCATTTTCAGCGGAAAGAGCGGCGTGAGCCTGCGCGACTTTTTCACGTTGGTCGACGCCATGACGGACAGGCTCACCGATCTGATCGCGGCGCTGATCGAGATCGACCGAGCGCCGAGCGCCGCGCAGGTCCACGCCAAGCTCGAAGCGTCTCGGGAGCTCGCGTTTTCCGACCCCTGGACGAGCGCGGTGCTCGCGCTGCTCGAAACCGACGGCTATCTGGCGAGCGAGCAAGCGGCCGCGCAGTTTCTCGCACGCCGCTTGCGGCTATCGGAGTCAGCGATCGAAACCGCGCTCACGGCCCTGACGCGCGCCGGCCTGATCGCGCGCCGCGACGGCAAGTACCGCGTCAAGGGTGCGCTCACCATCGACACGCGCGGGCGAACGGGCGCCTCGCTCGCACTGCGTCGCCACTGGGCGAACGTCGGCGCGGAGCGGCTGCTGTCGCCCGGCGCGCGCGACTTGTTCGCCTACAACGTGTTTTCGGCCTCGCACGCGGATTTCGCGCGGATCCGCGAGCTCTTGCAGCAGTGCTTTCGGGAGCTGCGCGCGATCATCGCGCGCTCCGAGCCGTCGGAGGCCGCGGGGCTCTTCGCCGTGCAACTCTTCGAGTGGGATGAATAGGCGCCGAGTGAATGGCCACGCTAGCGAGGCGCGGGGCACAGATTACCCGGCGCTGGCGCGCTGCATTGCGGGCCCGCGTCGCCGCCCGGGTCACAGCACAGTTCGGCAGCGCCGCAGCACGCGCTGCCACAGCACTCGGCGCCGCTGCCGCAGCTCGCGCTGCACGGGATGGGCAGGCATTGTTTGCTCTTGCAGTATTGGCCGCTCTGACAAGCCTTGCCACAAGCGCCGCAGTTTTCTAAATCGTTGTCGAGCGTGACGCAGGTCTTTACGCAGCAGGTTTGCGCTGATGCGCAGCCACCCGTGCAGGTCACGCCCGGCTTGGCGACGTCCCCCTCGTCGCCGGTCTGCGTGCCGCTCTGCGGGCTACCGCTGCAGGCGCCGACGAGCGCCGTAAGCAGCAATGCCGCGGCCAGTCGCTCGGCGACGACTCGAGCGCTAGGAAATCGCGGGCCCTGTCGCACGAAACACACCATGGTCCTCGTGAATGGTGCGCCGCGCCCCGCCGCTGAGCCAGCCTCGATTAAGTCGATAGTGCAAGTTTGGGCTCTCGCTTACGCAATCAGAATTGCAAAATAGCCGTAGATCGGCACGCTAGCCCGCCGATTTGAGGAGGGTTTCGACGAGGCGGCGGATGGCTGGGTGCGGGCTCTGGCTCGCGGCGTCGGCGAGCGCGCGGGTGAGCTGGGCGTCGTAGCGGTGCTCGGCGAGCGCGTTCGCGGCGCTGCGGGCCTTGCTCGGGCTCGAGCCCGACACGAGCTCGAGCAGGTACTTGCGAGCTCGCTCGCTGCGCTGCATCGACAAGGCGCGTATCGAGAGCTCGATGTCACGCTCGAAGCCGAGCTCGTCGGCCCACTCGATCAAGAGCTCGACGTGTTCGGGGCGCTTGCTCTGCCCGAAGGCGAGCGCCGCGATTTCGCGCGAAGCGTCGTCGGAGCCGTGCAGCCAGCCGCGCAACAGCGGCGTCGCAAAATCGCTCTCCAGGTTCAGGGCCGAGCTCGCGCAGGCGAGCAACACGTCGGGCTCGTCGCGCGCGAGCAAACGATGAATGACGAGCGCCGCCGCGCCCGGTCCGCCGTACACCCCGAGCGCCTCGGCCACGCCGATGCGGACAGCGAGCTCCGGATCGGCGAGCCGCTCCGCGGCGTACAATAACCCTTCAGAGTGACATTGGCGCAAGAGCGCGAAGGTCGCGCGCTGACGCACGCCCGCGGCCGTGTCGACCGCGCCGCCCA
>DASYCR010000050.1:0-12602 GCA_036500095.1 Polyangiaceae bacterium | reverse complement strand
TCCCACAGGGAGAACACGCGCATGCCTTTGTCCTCGATCCACGCTCGCCGAGTCGCGTGATCGGCGAAACTCTCCGCGGCCACGGGCGCGCGCGGCCGAAGCCCGATGCTGGACAGGGCGGTCATTGCCTTGAGCGCCTCTGCCGGCTCGAGATCGACGATCATGTCGACGTCCGCCGTCAGGCGCGCAAAGCCGTGCAGAACCGTCGCGACCCCGCCCACCACCACGTACCGGACGTCGTGGGCATTCAACGCCTCGAAGATGGGCTCGAATAGGGACACGCAGCAAAACTATACACCTCCCCGGACTTCTGGCGTCAGCGCCTCAGGCCCGCGCGTCGCCTCTAGTCAACGCAGGCCCGGGCGAGTAAGCATGACGAGGTCGATGGCGTCTCTGAGCGCGAGCATAGTCAACCAGCACGTCGCGTCCGTCCACGACGTGGAGGAGGCGCTCGCGCGGCAAGCGATCCACGGTGGAGATCTGGTCACGAACCTGCTCGAGATCGCCAACGTGAACGAAGAGAAGCTTGCCCTGGTTCTGGCTCAGGCGCACGAGCTCGAGCCGGCGCCGATCGGTGAGCTGCCCAAAGCGCCCGAGTCCGTGCGGCGCCTGGTGCCCGTGGATCTCGCCGGCCGTTTCGCGCTCTATCCTCTGGAAGAGCACGCGGGCACCTTGCTGCTCGCCGTAGCCGAGCCACTGCCGGCGGAGGTGGAGAACGATCTGTCGTTTTCTTTGGGGGCTACGCTCGTGCAGCGGCTCGCCTTGCTCGTCCGCGTGCGCGAGGCGATCGCGCGCGACTACATGGTCCCGCTCGACCGTCGTTCGCTGCGCGTGCTGGCGAAGCTCGCCGGCCGGCCCGATCCCAGCCCGAGCTCGCTGCCGAGCCGAGCGCGTAGCGCGGACGGCTCGCTGCGCCCTCTCACCGTCAATCCCGGTGAGCCGCGCACGCTCAGTACGCCCAAGGACGTCAGCGTCCGCTCGCTCGCACCGCAGGTCCCGCGCGCGCCAGCGCTGCCCGATCTGTCCGGTCTACGGCGTGAGCCGAGCGCGACGCGCCCGCGCCGGCTCGGCCCGTACACGGCCACCGCAGCCGAAAAGCACCTGCTCGAGTCGTCGAGCCGCGACGATGTATTGCGCGCCTTCTTCGACTTCGCGTCCCAATACTTCGAGTACGCAGCGCTGTTCGCGGTCCAGGGAGATCTGGCAGAGGGGCGCGACGCGCATGGTTCGGGCGCCGCGCGTGCGCGCGTGGTCGGCATCGGCGTGCCGCTCGATCTGCCGAGCGCGCTCTCGCGCGTGCGCGACTCCGCAAACTACGAGATCACGCGCCTCGGCAGCGGCGGGCTCGACGGCGCGCTGGCCAAGGATCTCGAGCGCCGCGCCGGACGCGCCGTGCTGCTCTTGCCGATCCGCGTGCGCGGCAGAGTCGTGCTCATCCTGTACGGAGATCACGGCGACCAGGACGTCGAGCTCAGCGCCGTGGGTGAGGTCATCTCGTTCGCTCCGTTCGTCACGTCTGCGATCGAGCGCTTGATCGTCAAGCGCAAGCTCGGCGACAAGGCCGACGCGACGACCAGCTTGCCCGTGCGACGCCCGCGTGAGCGTTCGGGGCAGCCCATCCCGGGCGTCGGTGAACGAACGGCCGCCCTGGCCGGCGTGATCGAGGCCAAGCGTATCGACAGCGCGGACGCGCCAGCGACGACGCGCGCGGTCCCGGTGCCGCGCGGCTCGCAAAATCCGGCGCCGGCCGCGCCGACCGCGAGCACGCCGCCCAGCAATAGGTCGGCCGCGCCGGCCATGCGCACTTTGCCGGTCGAAGCGTCCAAAATCCCGCCGCGCAAGCTGACGCCCGCGCCCACTTCGGCGCTCGCGCGACCCGTACTCGCGATCGGCGGCAAGCGCGCCAATACGCCGCCCCACGGCATGGCGCAGCAGACACCGATCTCCCCCAAACCCGCTCCGGCGCACGTGGAACCACCCGAGTCAGGCTGGGCTAGCCCGCCGAGCGCGAGGGCGCCCGATTCCGCGCCGAAAGCCCCCAAGAGCGAGCCCAAACCGCACGTCGGTACCTGGCCGCCCGCCGCGCCGGAAGTTCCAGCGCCGGAACCGCCGCCGGCATCGCTGCGCAGCGCGGCCGCGCCACGGCTCGAGCTAGTCTCGGAGAGCAACGCCCCTCCGCGGTTCGATGAATCGCCCGAGATTGCGATCGGAGCGGCCAGCTTCGACGAAGATTTGCCACCGGACAGCGGGGTTCCGCTCGCTCCTGCGTCGCGCTCGCTCGCGCACAGCGCGCGGCCTCCGCCACCGCGCGAGGACTCGAGCGAGATGCGCTTGCCGACCGTGATCGTGGATCTGGCGAACGACTGCAATGTGCTGGTCAATCGCCTGGTCGCGGGCGACGCCAGCGCAAGCGACCAACTCGTGCGCATCGGCGCGGCGGCAATGCCAGTGTTGGCCGGCGCGTTTCCGGGACCGATCGAACACGAGCCTCGCCGCGGCATCGGCGACGGCGCGCCGCGCGCGTCCGACTGCGGCCCCGTTCTGCGCGTACTCGCGCGGTTCGGGCCACAAGCCGTGCCCTTCATCGTCGTGCGCAGCAACGACGGCGACGCTAACGTGCGCGCCTGGGCCACGCGACTACTCGGAGAGCTGCCGACCGAAGAATCGGCGCAAGCCGTGGCCCGCCGACTCGCGGACGACGACGACACCGTGCGCCGCGCGGCGCTCGCCAGCGGCAGCATGCTGCTCGCATATCGCGACGTCGCCGAGGAGCTACAGGCCGTAGTCTCCGAGAGCGTGAGCGACACGCAGCGCTCCGAACAATCGCGGCACATGCTGATCGAATCGATCGCGGAGCTCAGGGCAACCCTGACGATCCCGACCCTGATCCGCTTGCTCGAGGATCCGACGCGCGACATCGTGCGCTCCGCGCAATGGGCGCTGACCGTGATCGCTCGTCAGGATTTCGGCTCCAATGCCGCGGCGTGGGACGATTGGTGGCGTAAGAACTCGGGGCGCCATCGGATCGAGTGGCTGATCGATTCGCTCTTGCACGAAAATCAAGAAGTGCGGCGTAACGCAGGCGACGAGCTCAAGAGCCTCACCAAAGAATATTTCGGCTACTACGACGATCTGCCAAAAAAAGAACGGGAGCGGGCCGAAGAGCGCTACCGCAAGTGGTGGGAAACCAAAGGCAAGGCCCGTTTCCGCTGAAATGCTGATCAGTGGGTCTCGCAAATAAAGCCTGAGAACCCTCTCGACGCGCCGCGCCGTCCATGGAAAAAGCGTGGCTCCCGATGATCGAGAGCGAGAGCCAGTTCGACCCCGCGATCCGCGCAGCGAACCTCGCGCTCGCGGGCCGCAAGCGCCGCGAAGTGAGCCGCATCGCCTCCATCGAACTGCGTTTCAGCGATCCGCGTAACGAGCCGTGGGAGGCTCTGGCGATCGTCTCGATCGGCGTGCTCTGTCTGCTGATCGTCGTCGGCGTCTGGCTGCTCTGAGCGCCGCTTACTTCGAGTCGTCTTTCTTGTCGTCGCTGCTACCGACGGGGACTGACTTCTTGCCGCCGGTGAGATCGATTTCCCAATCGAGCTTGTGCTCGGAGCCAGTGTAGGCCGGCACGACGACGGCCTTCATCGCGCGTTCGACGCATTTGCCGACCGCGCCGTCGGTATAGGGCGAACCCACCGTGACTTCCTTGACGTGGCCGTCGTTGGCAAAGGTGAGGCTCACGGGACACTTGCCCTTCGGCGCCTTCTCGGTCACGGACTCCGGACACGTCTCTGCGGAGCGGGCCGCGCGCTTCATTTCGAGCGTGGACTGGTTGACGTCCCACTCGCGCTTCTTCTCGTCCTCGGTCGAGCCGACGGCTTCGGTCGGACCGCTCGTCTTCTCTTTGTTGAGCTGCTCGTCACCGAGGCGCTCCTGCTCTTCGAGCAGCTGCTCCGGAGTCTTGACGTCCTGGCCGCCGTAGGTCGGGCCGCACGCCATTGCCGCAAATGCCAAGAAACCGAGCCATCGTCGTTCCATGATGCGGAGACTGTAGCCAGCCTTCGGCGCCGAAGGCCAGCGCTTTTCATGCCCTCGTGCTGGCGTTCGCACACAATTAGGCCGCAAAATTGCGGTGATCTGATGGGTTCTGGGCTCAGGCTTGCGCGCGCTCGAGCCGGGCTTCCGCCACGCTCACGACTTCACGCCAAGCGGCTTCTACCGGGGAGACGAGCGCGACGAGCTCCTCGGGCGATGCGGAAGCCTCGAGCGCTTCACGCGCTTTCGACGAGCCCGTGAGCAAATCGAAAGCCGGGATCTCGGTCTCGAACTCGTATGGGGTGTGGCGAAATGCGAACGCTTCCGGCGCCTGCGCGCGCGCGAGCGCGATCAAACGCAAATAGGTCGCCACCGGCCGAAATAGCTTGGGCGCCGTGACGTGCAGCATCACGCCGTGGCAAAGCTCGCCCGCGTGCTTCTCGAACGTGGGGCGAAAGCTCACCGGCCGCACCTGCACGCCGGGCGCGCCGGATGCCATCAACGACTTGGCGAGCGCGTCTCCGTCCAAGAACGGCGCGCCCACCATTTGAAAGGGTGCAGTCGTGCCGCGGCCCTCGGACAAATTGGTGCCCTCGACCAGGCACGCGCCGGGGTACAAGAGCGCGGTCTCCAGCGTCGGCATGTTGGGCGACGGCATCACGAACGGCCGCCCCCAAGCCTCCGCCGTCGCGTACCGCTCCCAGCCGAGCGTGCGCACGACGCTCAGCGCGCCGTCGGGGCCGAGCGCGCTTCCGTCACGCTCCGCGAAGTGCGCGATGATCTCCGCGATCGAGAGCGCGTGCCGAATCGGCAACGGCTCGAGGCCGACGAACGACAAGAATCCGTCGTGTTGAGGCGCTCCCTCGAGCGTCGCCGGATCGCCGGAAATGGGATTCGGGCGATCGAGCACGACGCAATGCACCGAAGCTCGACCGGCGGCCCGCGCCGCGAGCAGCGCCGTCCACACGTAGGTGTAGTAGCGACTGCCCACGTCGCTGAGATCGATCAAGAGCACGTCGAGCTCGGCGAGCTGCTCCAACGTGGGAGCGAGCGCTTCGCGCGTCTTGCCGTACAGGCTGACCACGGGCGTCTCGCCGGCGGCCCTACCCGACGCGACGGGCTCCTCGGCCTGCAGGGCCGCGTCGAGTCCGTGTTCCGGAGCGAAGATCATGCGCGGAGTCGCTCCGAGCTCCTCGAGGGCCGCGAGCACGTGGCGCCCGCGACGATCGACCGCCGCGGCGTGAGTGAGCACCGCCAAGCGACTGCCGCGGAGCCGCCGGCGCAGCGCCGCAAGCTCGGTGTTGAACAATTGGTCGAGTCCGCAAAGCATGACGTGGTCCTCTCGTGGAGCCGGCTCGGCCCGCTCGGGGGCACCCTTTTCGCGGGTGTGCGCGCGCATGGCAAGGCCGGACAGATTCCGTATCAGATCCGCGGGGATGCGGAAACCCGCTCGCCCGCCGCTCGCGACCTGGAAGTGATTGCGGGGATGGGGTCGGTAGGTTAGCATTTTTTGCACAGTGCGCCGGGTCCTGGTTGTCGACGATGAGGAAAATCTAAGGCTCGTTCTGCGCACGCTGCTGCGCCGCCACGGCTATGAGGTCGAGACCGCGTCGAGCGGGGAAGAGGCGCTCGGGCTGGTCGATTCGTTCGGCCCCGACGTCGTGCTCACCGACGTGCGCATGCCGAAAATGGGCGGCCTCGATCTACTGAGCACGCTCAAGGCCAAGGGCAACGACGCGACCGTGATCGTGATGAGCGCCTACGGGAACATGGATCTCGCGATCGACGCGATGAAGGCCGGCGCCTACGACTACGTGCAAAAGCCGTTCAAGCCCGATGAGGTCGTGCTCGCGCTGCGCAAGGCAGAGGAGCGGGAGCTCTTGCGCCGTGAAAATCGCCAGCTTCGGGACGAGATCCGCAAAGAGCACAAGTTCGAAGACATCTTGGCGAAGAGCCAGAAGATGGTCGACATCTTCCGGACCATCTCGAAAATCGCGGAGTACAAGACGACCGTACTCGTCACCGGCGAGAGCGGCGTGGGCAAAGAGCTCGTCGCGCGCGCCATTCATCGCCGGAGCAGCCGTCGCGGCGGGCCGTTCGTGGCCGTGAACTGCGGCGCCATCCCCGAAAACCTGCTGGAGAGCGAGCTCTTCGGCCACAAAAAAGGCGCGTTCACCGACGCCGTTCAAGATCGGCGCGGCTTGTTCGAAGAAGCGAACGGCGGTTCGCTCTTCCTCGACGAAATCGGGGAGCTGCCGCTCGGCTTGCAGGTGAAACTCCTGCGCGTGCTGGAGGACGAGAAAATCCGGCGTGTCGGCGACACACGCGACATGAAGGTCGACGTGCGCATCATCACCGCCACGCACCGCGATCTAATGGCCGAGACCAAGGCCGGTCGTTTCCGCGAGGACCTATTTTATCGCCTCAACGTGCTGCCGATCCACGTGCCTTCTCTACGCGAACGGCGCGAGGACATCCCGCTCTTGATCGACCATTTCGTGACGCGCAACAACGCGCGACTGGGTACCCAGATCCGCGGCATGGACACCGAGGCGCGCCGTTTGCTCTACGAGTACGCGTGGCCCGGCAACGTGCGCGAGCTCGAGAACACCGTCGAACGCGCGATGGTGCTCGCCGAGGGTGACCAAATCGTGGCCTCCGACCTGCCCGATCGCGTGCGCGAAGCGCGCGACCCCGTCCAAATGCAACTCGCCAGCGGCGAGCTGAGCGTGAAAAAAACCACGCGCATCATCGAAGAAATCCTGATCCGGCGCGCCCTGCAAAAGACCAAAGGCAACCGCACGCGCGCCGCAGAGATCTTGGAGATCAGCCACCGCGCGCTGCTATACAAGATCAAGGATTATCAGATTACGGATCTGTAGCTCGAGCTCGATGCCTATGGCTTGCGCGCGCTCCGACAAAAAAGCATTCGTTGCTTGAGTAGCTAGCAACGCGCGGAACATTTCGAGTTCTATTCGCACCGGAAGGCAGAGGTGGGCACATCCTCCTAGCCGTGGTCGCTTTCAGCAAGAAGACGCAGAAAACCCCTCAACAAATGCTCACGCTTGCTCAGCAGCGCCTTGACGACTGGCGAAACCGCCGGCCACGCCGCGTATGAGCCTGAAAGCCATAGCGTTGACGCTAAGGCTCCGGAATCGTACACTTGATCTCGCCGATGCCGCGAGATGACTTAGACGAGTTCATTGCTGGCCGGACCCGCAAGTCCAAGGCCTTTGCGAAACAAGTGGACGATGCATTGGCCCGTCGCGAAATGGCTCGTCGGCTCGCGGTCCATCGAGAAAACGCGGCTCTGAGTCAGACCGTGGTCGCCGCCAGAATGGGAACGTCTGCTTCCGTTGTGAGCAAGTTGGAGGCCGGAGGCGATGTGAAGGTCTCGACGCTCCAAAAGTATTGTGCGGCCATTGGATTTCCTTTTGTCTTGAAGTCAGCCTAGAGCCATCGAGCTTTGTCTCTAGTTCCGATCCTTCTTCGCCAGCGTCTCGTAAATTTTGTCGAGCTTGGCGTTTAAGGTCAGGTTGAAGCGCGCGTCCGGGCTCCAGAGCGGGTTGCGGCGTTGGCCGTCGGCGCCGATCTGATTCGTGAGGTTGTAGTAGCCGAGGGTCACGCTCATTTCAGGGATGAACGCGTAGTCGAGCTGGGTGACGAGCCAGGTTTGGACGCGAAAGCGCGTGGCGTCCGGCTGACCCGTGGGCGTGACGCAGCCGGTGAGGATGCACACTTGGCTGTTCGGCGGGCGATAGGCCCAATAGTCGAGCAAGACGTACTCGAGCGTGAAGGTCCAATCGCGATTGATGGCGGTCGTGCTGGCCAGGATCACGTCGAGCGACTCGTGTACTGCCATGGTGCCGTTCAGTACGTCCGTCACGACCGGTCTTCCGCCGGCGTCTTGCCGCAGCTGGTGCAGATCGGAGTTGGCGAGCGACGTGGTGCGATTGAAAAAGTAGCTCGGACGCAAATAGAACTCGAGCAGCGTGCCGCCGCGCGACGCGTCCACGTTGTCGAACGCGATGGATTGCGACAAGCCCGCGATGGCGCCCACGCCCAAAATTTGCCCGCCGAGCCGCGACTGCTTGTCGGTCGGGATGGTGAAGCGCGGGCCGATGATGGCGATCGTGTCGTCACCGTGCCTCGAGAAGAGCTTGCGCTCGTACTGGCCCCAAAGCCAGGTCGGGCCGGTCACCGGCTCGTGCTCGTTGGTCGTGGTGTCGCTGTTGGTGAGCTCGTCGATCACGTTCGCCCACAGTCGTAAATTCAACGAATTTTTGTCGTCCTCGTAGAAGTAGTAACGCGCCTTGAGCGAGAACCAGAGCTCGTACAACGGGTCGCGACTCTGGTAGCTCTTGCCGACGCCGAGCGTCGTGGTCGTCGCGGATTGATCGATGAAGAACAGCGAGTCGTGAAACGGCGATTTTTCTGACGACGAGCCCGCCAAACCCGTGTAGTCCGCGCGGGCTCGGCCGCTCACGCAGAAGCAGCTCGCGAAGACGAGCCACGCGAGAGCGCTTTGCACGGGCAACTTCACGCGCTCGACACTAGCGCGGTAAATCGGCAAATTCAGCTAGATTCTGTGGCTAGCGCGCGCTCATGGCCGCTTCCACGTCGGAGGTCGCCTTCGGAATGCTCCGCGTGAGCACCTCGCAACCGGTCTCGGTGACGAGCACGTCGTCTTCGATGCGAATGCCGCGCACGTCCGCGAAGGCCGCAAGGCGTTTGCGATCGAGCACGGATTCGAGCTCGCCCACCTCGCTCGGGTTGTCGAGGATGGCGGGAATGCAATAAAAGCCGGGTTCGATCGTGACCAGCATGCCGGGCGCCAGATCCCGATCGAGCCGCAGGTAACGATCGCCCGCGCTCGTGCTGCGCGCGCGACCCGGCGCGTAGCCCGCGGCGTCGCCCAGATCTTCCATGTCGTGCACGTCGAGGCCGAGCAAGTGCCCGATGCCGTGCGGGAAGAAGAGCGCCGCGGCGCCGCGCGCGTATAGATCGTCGAGCGCGCCCTGCACGATGCCCAGCGCGAGCAGCCCCTCGAGCAATTTTCTGCCGGCCGCGCGATGTACGTCGAGGTAGCGCACGCCCGGTGCGACAGCCGCGATCGCGGCGAGCTGCGACGCGAGCACGACTTCGTACAGCTCGCGTTGCGTGCTCGAGAAGCGTCCGTTGGCGGGCCAAACCCGCGTGACGTCTCCCGCCCAGCCTTCGGGCGTTTCCGCGCCGACGTCGGCGAGCAGGAGATCGCCGTCCACGAGCAGGCCGTCATGGCGCTCGTTGTGCAGCACCTCGCCGTGCGCGGTCACGATCGAGCCGTACGCGGGCGCGCAGCCGCTCGCGACGATCGCGGCCTCCATCGCCGCGCGCACCTCGGCTTCGCGCCGACCGGGACGTGTGACCGACATGCCGGCCAGGTGCGCCGCGTGCGTGACAGTGGCGGCCGCGCGCAATTGCTCGATCGCCGCTTGGTCGTGAACGAGCCGCTGCTCAATCACGACCTCTGCCAGCGTGCGATCTGCTCCCTCGAGATACACGCCCGAGCCGTGCTCGATGTCCCGATCGCACAGCTCGCTCTGCCAAGCCGCGCTCTCCGCGTCTTGCGCGGGCAACGTGGCCGCCTCCGCCGGCAGCCGCAGATCCTCGATCGACTTCACTTCGCAGCCCACGCGCGCGGCGAGCTCCGCGAAGCTCGCCGCGCGGCCTGCCCAGAGTTCGGCCTCTGGGTCGGGCGGCTGGGCGTACAGAGTCGAACCCGCTGGCTCGATCAGCAGGGCCGCTCCTTCCAACGACTCGCCCGCGAAATAGAGAAAGTGGCTCTCGGCCCGAAAAGGGTAACGATTACCCGCAAAGTTGCGGGGCCGTGACCAGCCGGAGACGAACAAGGCTGGGGTCGCGAGCTGGCTTCGGAGTCGCTCGCGACGGGCGTGAAGGGCTGCCGGCGCGGTTTTACTGGGCCAAAACGTCACTCACGCAGTGTAGGCCGATCCGCACTCGAGCACCGCTCGTAATGAGGGCTATGTCCGGTGCCGCCGAGAAAGGCGCCAGGAAACTGAGCGGGAAAGTGCGTTGCCCGCTACACTCCGGGCCCTGTCTTTGTAACCGCATCCGGTACCCGGCCATATAGGACCGGTACCATCCCAATCAACCAGTGCAGAGGAGTGGCAATGTTCAGTCTTTCAAAAACTATCGCTCAGGCAGCTTCAGCGGGTCTCGTTCTTGGTGCAATGGGCTGTGGCAGCTCCAACATGCCCGCGCCGGCCGCCCCCAGCGCTTCCGACGCAACGGCTGCGGCCGCGGGCGCCAAGGAGTGCTGCAAAGGCAAGAACGAGTGCAAGGCCAAGGGCGGCTGCAACGCCCACTGTCCGAAGTAGCTCGCCTCTTCCGCAACGTTTGACGGCTGACGGCCCGCGTTCGTGTGAGCGACCGCGGGCCGCGGTCTTTTGTGGCGTTTGCGACTAAGCTCGAGACACGCTCATGACTGGACCTCGACTCGGCTTGCCGGATCTCGGCGTCGGCATCGGGCTGCGCGTGCCGCACTACCAACACATCCTCGAGCACAAGCCCGCGCTCGACTTCTTCGAGATCATCAGCGAAAACTTCATGGTGGCGGGCGGTAAGCCCCGCTACCACTTGCGGCACGTGCTCGACACGTACCCGGTCGTGCAGCACGGCGTCTCGCTCGGTATCGCGGGCCCCGAGCCGCTCGATCGCGCCTACCTCACGCGCTTGAAGGCGCTCGTGGCCGAAACCGGGACGGCCTGGCTCAGCGATCACTTTTGCTGGGCCGGCAGCGGCGGCGCGCACCTGCACGATCTGTTGCCGATTCCCTACACGAAAGAGGCGATAGCGCGCGTGGTGGAGCGCGCGAAATTCGTGCAGGATTTTTTGGGGGTGCGCTTTCTGCTCGAAAATACCTCGAGTTATCTGACCTACAAGTCGAGCACGCTCAGCGAGTGGGAGTTCATCTCGCAGATCGCCGAACAGGCCGACATCGGTCTCTTGTTCGACGTGAACAACGTGTACGTCTCGGCCTACAATCACGGCTTCGATCCGTATGAGTTCGTCGAGCACGTCGCGCACGATCGCATCGCGCAGATCCACGTCGCAGGGCACACCAACCTCGGCGCGTACATCATCGACACGCACCGGGGTCAGGTGATCGAGCCCGTCTGGGATCTCTATCGCCGCACGATCGAGCTCACCGGACCCGTCTCCACGCTGGTCGAATGGGACGACGAGATCCCGAGCTTCGAGGTCGTCAAAGCGGAAGCCGACAAGGCACGCACCATCCGCGACTCGGCCCTAAGCGCCCCAGGCAGCGTCGCCTTTCACCGCGGCGTACCCACCCCCACGACCGCCACCGGCCCCGCCCACCACGGTTGGGTACAGGGCGGCCCGCGCGAGCTGGAACCACTCTAGCCGTCTTGGCAAGATCCCTCCTTCGAGGACCACGAAGCGCGGCAGATCACGATCAGCAAATGAGGCCGCGACCGAACAAAAAACCGGCGAGCCCGGGCGCCTGCTTGCTCCCAGCCTGGAGCGGTCGCGAGGCAATTTGCTTTGGAACACATGAAATCTAACCCACCGCGCGAGCTCGCGGAGGAAACAGAAATGCCCAACCTCCAGCCATGACCCCGCTCAACCAAATCCAAGCTTTCATGAGCGAACAGCTGCGAAAGCGGCGCGCCTTGCCCAAGGACGCCGCGGTCGCGGCTCTGGCCGACCAGCATATCGGCGGCAATCAGCGCCTCTCGCCGGTCGAGCAGCTCGAGATCTATCGCGAGCAGTTTTGGTTGCGCCACACGGGCTCGCTGGTCGAGGACTACCCGGGGCTCGGCGGCATTCTCGGGGAAAGCGACTGGCAGCGACTGGTCGAGAAGTACCTGCTTGCCCGCGCGCCCTCGAGCTACACCTTGCGCGACCTCGGCCTCGAGCTGCCCGAGCTGGTCGAGCGCTCGAGCTGGCTCCCCCATCAAGCCCTGTGCGTCGATATGGCGCGGCTCGAGCGCATCTACATCGAGATCTTCGACGCCGCGGACGCTCCTCCGCTCGACGCGAGCCGGCTTGCAGCGATCCCCGAGTCCGCTTGGGAGACCGCGCGGCTCGTCCCTCACCCCGCGCTGCGCTTATTGAAAGTGGCTTACCCAGTGGTCGAGCTGAGGCATGCCTTGCGCAGCGCGGATGGTCATTCGGCGATCGCCATCCCCGAGCCAGAAACCCAATATTTGGCCGTTTTTCGCGCGGATTTGCGGCTCCTGAGCGAGCGCTTGTCCGCCGGAGCCTTCGCGCTCTTCGACGCTCTAACGCGGCGCGTCCCGCTGGTTCAAGCGTGTGAGCTCGCTCAGCGAGAGGTCCCGGCGGAAGCGGACGCGATCACCACGAGCCTCGCCGGTTGGTTCCAAGACTGGTCCGCGCGCGGGTGGATCGTGGACGTCGAGATCGAGTCAGCGCCTACGTTCTAGGTTCGAGGCAATCTGCTCGCGATTTCCGAAACTTGCGCGACGGCGTGCATCTTGCTACCCCCATGGTAGTGGGAGCTGTCGCGAGTCGTATCGAGCAGGCATTCC
>DASYCR010000049.1:0-1936 GCA_036500095.1 Polyangiaceae bacterium | reverse complement strand
CCTAGCGATCTGCGCGCGCGCTGTCCAATCTTGTGCGATTGCCGCGGAAAAGTGTCGTTCTTCGGCTGGGGTTCATACGATTGCGTTTAGTTGATGTCGGCCATTCAGGTTGTTGTTCGCCCCCGCCCAGAAACCGCTCCGACGACGGCGCTCGCGCCGCTCTACGGGCTCTTCGACGTCATCGTCGATGGCGTGAATATCACGGCACGGCTCGGGGAGGGTCAGGCGCTCGCGTTGCTCTCCGATCTCGGGTTGGCAGTGTCTTCCCTCGCCCGCGGCAAGCGGGATCGCGAGACCCTGCAGCTCTACACGGACGACGAGGCCTGGGAAATCGGGCTGGAAGCCGACGGCGCGGACGTGCTGGTGAGCGTGTTCCGCTCCGGCCCGGCGCCGCAAGTCGCGGTACACGAGCGCCGGGTCGAGCTGCTCGAATTGCGGCGCGCCATTTTGGCCGCGCTCGAGGAGGCGCCGCTGCGAAACGCGCCTGTGAGCATCGTCGCTTCGCTCGGTAGCGCGCGGCGCCTGCTCGATACCCCTTACCCGAGCTTCGGACGGCGCCCGCTGGCGCGCGAGCTCGTGACTGTTGCGCCGCGAGCGCTCGGTGGCTTGAGCTTTTCGGCCTCGGCGAACCTGCGCTGCGCCTCGACCACCGGCAACGGCGGCGTGAACGCGGAGCTCGAGCGCGCGGATCTGCATTCGCTGCTCGTGCGCGGCGCGTTCGGCTTGAGCTGCCGTAACCGCACGGTCTCGCTGGGCGAGGCTTGTTTGTTTTTGTTGGCCGAGCGCTTGGTCATGCTCGGTGACGACGTGTTCGACGCTTGGCGCGCGCAACGCGCCGTATTCCGGCGCGCCAGCGTGGACGGCGTGCAGCTCTCGGTGCGCCGCGGTCCGGGCGACGGTCCAGTCACGCTCAGCGTACGCGCGCGCGACGCCGCCGCCGAGAACGAGCAGCTCTCGTTCCCCGAGCTCGACGCGCGCACCTTCGTCAGCGCGGCCACGCGTTTCGCGCTCGGGCTAGCCGAGGCCTTCCGCACGCAGGATCCGGGACAGGCCCGAAATTTGCGGCTGAAAGCGCTGATCGGCGCCGCGACCACGCTGTCTGAGTCGCTCGCCGATAGCATCGCCGACGACTCGCTGCAGAACCCGGAGCCGGAGAGCTATCGTTCATTCGGCCTGCCGCGTCCGCGCGCCGAGCGCGGCATGTGGGATTCGGGCGGCAAAATGCGATTCTTGCCGCGTTGGGTCGCGACCGTACCGAACATCGATCTGCGGGCGACCTTTCAGTGTGGTGAGCGCCTGATCGTCGGCTCTCAGCGCGAGACCGCGAGCATCGAGCGTCAAACCGGTCACGTGCTCTGGCGCGTCCCGACGCCTCGCGCGGCAAGCGTCGTGACTCCGCTCGGGCTCGCGCGGCTGCACCCCGACGGCACGATCGTGATGCATGATTTGGACAACGGCGAGGCGCGCTTCACGACCCACGTCGCTCCGAGCGCCAACGGTGGCGCAACCGGCGGTCTCGTGAACGCCGCGGGGCTACCCAAGCTGCTGGTCGTCACGGAAGGCGACCGCTCGGTGACGGCGATTGATCTGGTCTCCGGCGACGTGCGTTGGCGCTTCACCGCCAAACGCCCGGCCAACTACCGCGTGCGCCGCGCCGGCAAGCTGATCTTGGTGGCCGGGGGTGATTCCGCGCTGCTCGCGCTCGATGTCACGAGCGGCGAGGTCGTCTGGCGCGTGCGCGATCGGCTGCCTTTTTCTGGGGACATGAGCATCGACCACGACGCCGTGTTCGCGCTCTCGGGCGGACCGATTGGGCCGACGCGCTTGCATCACGTCGACCTCTGGTCGGGCATGGTGCGCTGGTCGAAGGAGCTGGAAGAGCGCCCCGCACCCGGGCACTCGCCGCTTCTGGCTGCGCAGGTCGTCGCGATTCCGA
>DASYCR010000048.1:0-2167 GCA_036500095.1 Polyangiaceae bacterium | reverse complement strand
GCCCCGAGATCGACCTGGTCGACATACAGGATTTCAACGCCGCCAGCGACCCGTATCCGGCCCAAGCCGCGCTCTGCCGCAAAATCACGCATGCACTTGGTAAAGTGGCATTCATTGGCGCCTCCGCCGTCTCCTTGCCTGATTCCTCGAGCGCGTCCTTGAAAACTCGCGCCGACCAAATCAGCGCCAAGCTCGACGCCGCGCTCGGTAACAACTTCCGTGGCTACCTCGTGTACGACTACGTCCCGAAGTGGCAAACCGCAGGCTATGATTTCGACGCGCGCCCGGAGGATCCCCTAGCTGGGCCGAACGGCGTCCTCGCGCAGCGTTGGCCACCAAATTGAGGCAAAAATTGGGTGAGCCGCGTGGCGGGTGAGCAAGAAGTATGACTCGGTTCATGCGCTGCTCTGCGCGCGAAGAGAGCAGGCAATCGAAGCTCGGCACATCAGCACGTCGAGCGCGCCGCCCGGCTTTCGCCAAAGGTCCGTTCCACGCCTCCCCTTGAGTTGGTGAATGCCGGCTATAGGCGAAGCCGAACGACAATCCGAGGTAAACGCAGGAGGAACAGGTCACGAGCCGCCGGGTTCGTTGGACTTCGCCGCCATCTATGAACGTTGGTTCGACGATGTCTCGCAATGGATCCGCGCCATGGGCGGCCCAGAAGCAGAGCGCGAGGACCTCGTGCAAGATGTCTTCATCGTTGTGCATCGGCGCTTGTCGGACTTCGATGGCGAGAACCTGGCGGGGTGGCTGTACCAAATCGCCCGGCACCGCGTGCGCGATTTTCGGCGCTTGCTTTGGGTCAAGCACTTGCTATTCGGCAGCGTGCCGTTGCCAGACAACCTCGCCACGGAGGGCGCGTCGCCTGCCGAGGCGCTGGAGACCGACGAAAAGCGCGGCACGCTGCAACGGTTACTCGGCAAGCTGAACGAGTCAGAGCGAGCGGCCATCGTGCTGTTCGAGGTCGATGGCTATAGCGGTGAGGAAATCGCAAGGATTCAGGGCGTACCGATCAATACCGTGTGGGCTCGCATCCACAGCGCCCGCAAAAAGCTGAAGCGTTGGCACTCGAAGGTCGACGGACCTACGCAATAACCGGGTGCATCACAGACACCTGCGCCGCGGCGGAGTCAGCGCAGCGCCGGCTCGCGTAGGCGCGCGCGCAGCCGCAGCTTGCGCATGCCGACGCGTAGCCGGCTGCGCGCGGTTTCCGTCGGAATTCCCTGATTTTTCGCTACCTCCGAGACCTCGAGGCCAACCACGTGCCGCAGCACCAAGGCCTGCTTTTGGTCCGGCGGAAGCCCTGAAAGCAAGCTCAGCAACTGCCGGCGCACGAAGTACTCCTCCGAAGGCAGCCGCTGACGCGCATCCCGGAAGCCCTCGAAGACGACTTGCTCGCGGCGCTCACGCTCGCGCACGCGGCGCGCGTGCTTCATCCCGACGCGCAACGTGATGCTGTCGATCCAAGCGCGCAGCGGCCCCTCCCCGCGATAGCTCGGTAGGCTGCGCATGACGTTCAAGAGCACTTGTTGCTCCAACTCGTCCAGATCGAGGTGCGGTGGGAAGAGCGAGCGCAGCCGCGCCCGAATCCACGGCAGCTGGCTCTGAATCACGGCGTCGATCGAGAGCGCACTCTCGGACTCGAGCGCGTTCACGCGGCCCAGGACGACTGTGTTTGAAACGGGGATCAAGCAGCCTCGCTGTCTTTTTGACCTACGCTTGGACAAGGGTGCGCGGGCCCTGGTCCTTGCGCCGCGGACGCGAGAATGCTCACCGGCGTGAGCGTCTGCGCCCCAGCAAAGCAAGACAAGGTGAGGTTTGTTTCACCCCTTGTACTCGTTAACAGCCAGTCCGATCTCGACCGGCTCGAAAGAAAACGATGAGCCCGAAACTTTCGTTCCAGACACTCGCCGTGTTGGGCAGCGCGTTGGTTATTGCTTGCGGCAGCGGCGGCAGCCCCGCTCAAAGCAGTGGCGGCGCGCCGAATGCGGCGACAGCCGGCGCCGCTGGAACGAGCGCGAGCAGCGCGGCAGGCGCCGCATTCGGCGGGGCGCGCTCAATGGGTGGCGGTGGCGGCGCTGTTAGCGGCGCGCCGGCAACCAGCAGCGGCGGCTCAACCGCTGGGAACGTCGGGATCGGCGGAACGGGCGCAGCCGGGGCGCAGGCT
>DASYCR010000047.1:0-1960 GCA_036500095.1 Polyangiaceae bacterium | reverse complement strand
TTCGCCTCCGGCTTCGGACACTGGCGCTGCATGCACGACATGCGCGAGCACGCATTCGAGGATCACGTCGCGGACGTCTGCACGCGCGCCGCGGCGCGGGTGTACGAACACGGCGCCGCAGCCAAGCCCTCGCCCTAGCTTGCAAAGGCCCATGCTACGCTCCGGCAGATGAACGTCCACGTGCTGATCGTCGACGACGACGCGCGGCTCTTCGAGCTGCTCGCGAGCTACCTCGAGCAAAACGGGGTGCGCGCGAGTCACGCGGCGAACGGCGTGCTCGGGCTCAGCGCGCTCGATAGCGGCGCGTTCGACGCAGTGCTCTTGGACGTGATGATGCCGGAGCTCGACGGCCTGAGCGTGCTCAAGAAAATCCGCGAAAAGAGCCAAGTGCCGGTGCTGATGCTGACCGCCAAGGGCGACGAGACGGACCGGGTCGTCGGACTCGAACTCGGCGCGGACGACTATCTGGCCAAGCCGTTCAGCCCACGCGAACTCTTGGCACGCCTGCGCGCGGTATTGCGCCGCAGCGATCTCGATCCGGGCAAGGAGCGCCTGAGCGTGGGGCCGATCACGCTCGACGTCGGCGCCCGCGCCGTGAGCGTCGACGGCAGCAGCGCCGACCTCACGGGCGTGGAGTTCGATCTCCTGCTCGCGCTGATGCGTCGCGCCGGGCGCGTCGTTCCACGCGCGAGCTTGCTCGAACAGGCCGGGCGCGGCGACGTCTCCGTCAGCGATCGCACCGTCGACGTGCACATCTCCCACCTGCGCAAGAAGCTCGGGGACGAACTGGGCCGCTTGATCAAGACCGTGCGCGGCGTCGGCTATGTGATGGCGCGAGACGGCGCATGAGATTCCGGTATTTCGTTCACGCGCGGCTGCATCGACTGCTGTTCATGTGGCTGGGCGTCACGATCCTGATGACCGGCTTGGTCGTGGGCCTGGTGGTCAGCGCATTTTCCGCGAGCGGCCACAGCGTGCGCGACGACGTCACCCGCATCAAAGGCTTCGTCGGCGACCGCTTCGCGCGCGTGTGGGACGACCCGCGCGAGCGCCACGAGCTCGGGGAAAGCATCAGCCAGGCCTTCATGGTCGACGTGACCGTGCGCGACGCCCAGGGCTCCGTGCTGGACCAGCTCGGTGATCCCTGCACACACGGGGAGTTCTCGGTGCCCGTGCGTAAGGGCGCGCTCGAACTTGGCCGGCTCGAGGTGTGCGCCGAGAAGCGCCCGCGCATGCACGGCCTATCCGTCGCGCTCGCGATCGGCGCGGCCTGTCTCACGCTGTGGGTGGCGTCTGGCACGCTCGCGCGCAAACTGGTGCGGCCGCTGTCCGACCTGATCCGCGTCACGCGCGAAATCGGTTCCGGCAAGCTGTCGAGTCGCGTGCGCATCGGCCATCGCCACCGCGGGGAAATCGCGGTGCTGGCCGAGGCCGTGAACGACATGGCCCGACGCATCGAGCGGCAACTCAACGATCAACGCGAGTTGCTCGCCGCGGTTTCGCACGAGATCCGGAGCCCGCTCGCGCGCCTGCGCGTGCTCGTCGAACTCTTGCGCAGCGGCCCGCCCAACCCCAGCGCGCTCGACGACATCGAACGAGAAATCGTCGACGTCGACGAACTCCTCGGCAAACTGCTGGCCAGTTCGCGCCTCGATTTCGACACGCTTAGCATGCAGCCCTTGGCGCTCCAGCCGCTGGTCTGCCGAGCGCTCGAGCACGCTTCCCTCTCCACCGATCTACTCCATGCCCAAGCGCCCGAGGGCAGCGTGCGCGCAGACGCGACGCTACTCGACCGCGCCCTAGCCAACTTGCTCGAAAACGCTCAAAAGCACGGCCAGGGTGTCGAGCGTGTGGACGTGACGCGCGAGGGCCAGGAGCTCTGCATCAGCGTGAGCGACCGCGGTCCCGGCTTTCCCAGGCAATCGATCGGGCGCGTGTTCGACGCGTTCTATCGAGCGGG
>DASYCR010000046.1:0-5643 GCA_036500095.1 Polyangiaceae bacterium | reverse complement strand
CGCCACCGCCAGGATGCGCAGGAACGTCGCGAAGCTCGACGCGCACAGGCGCGGCTTCCACAAGTCCGTGCCGCTCATCGCGGTGTATACGGGGCAGTCGCCCTCCGCGTCCGGCTGCGAGATGTCGAGAAAGTACGGATCGCCGAGCACCGCGCTGTGTCCGATGATCACCCAGCTCGGCCGCCAGCCCGTTTCAGAGGCTCCAGTGCGCAGCGTGCCGGTCTCGAGCATGGCGAAACCGGCTTGTTCTTCTTCGATGCGCGCGGCGGGGATCAAGCGCACGCGCTCGGCCGGCGTGCGCGTCTCGAGGTCGAGCGGGTCCGCGTTCAGCAAGAACTCGCGAAAGCGCCGCGGGATCTTGAGCCTCTGGCGCAGCCGCTCGACCGTGGGCGAGTCGGCTTTGCCGAACTTCACTCGCAGGTGGCGCAGGTCGAACGCTTCGCGCAGCGCTGAAATTGAGTCGGCCAGATCGCTATCCAAGTCTCTCGCGAACCTTCCGTCTTCGATGCGGACGGCGTGGGCGCCGACCTGCTCAAAGGACAAGGAGAGGCTTTTTTACTAGCCCGCCAGATGAAGGCAAGACACTACCCGAAAAGCGCGTGTGATATTAGCTGGTTAGAGATGATGCTCCGAGGCGGGTTCCGGCCCAGGGCGGCCGGCGCGCGAGCCTAGGGTGCGCTCAAGTCGCCGAGCTGCCCCGTCATCATCTGCAATGAGAGCGCCGTCCACGACTCCTGGTAGTACGTGCTGCCCGCGAGCTCGCCCAAGCCGGCGACGCCCGCGTAGGCATCGTCGCGTAGGCCGAGGAAGCTAGCGCCGGTCGCCATCGCTGCCACGCCAGCCGGTCCGACGAAGGACGCCGCGCGCGGACCCCCGCTGGTCACGAACTGTGGGTGCGGCGTGCCGTCGAGATCGTAGCCGTCGACCAACGCCGCGACGCCGATGCTCGCGTAGAAGCCGGCGATCTTTTGCAGATACGCGAGCGCGCGCGGTTCGGCGTTCCAACAATAGTCCTCACCGAGCCGGAACGGCGTGCGGCACGAATCGAGCTGGTGGAAGGTCTGCGTCTGCCCCGCGGGCGCGCTCGGCACGCCCGCCGGAGTGGACCAGGCCGGCACGAGGCCGTTTTGCGTGTTGCCGTTGGTCGTGTTCAGCGTCTGCGCGAGCACCGTATACGAAGTGTTCATCACGCTGTTCCACTCGGTCGCGTTACCGCTGATGCGTCCGAACACGCGGTAGTAGGCGGGCGCGAAATACGAGATGTTGATGATCGAGCCATCCGCGAACTGGTCGCCCGGCATCAGCACGTCGTTTCTGCCGTGGTCGACCTCGTACTGCCAGACGAGGTCCATCTGGCTCTTTGCTAGGCTCAGGTAGCCGGTGCTCAGGCTGCCGGAGCCGCCCCAACGCGCATCGGCCATGACCAAGGCAAAAGCCATGTCTTCGTCGGCGTCGGTCGCGCCGCCGCTGCCGAGCGCCTGCGTGCCCGCCGCGTTGATGTACCAGTTCATCAGGCCGTGGCTGTCGGGCCAGAGCTTCGAATATTGCCAGAGCTTGTCGAACGTCGGCTGATCGCTCGCGTACACCGCGAGCAGCATGCCGTAGGCGATGCCCTCGGACACGGTCGAGTTCACCTCCGCGCCGTTCGAGTTCGGCCGACGGACGCGCAGAAAGCCGCCTGCGCCGTCGCTGGTCAAGAGATCCGTCTTCCATTTCGCGTACGCGGCGCTCGCGTCGGCCGCGTTCGCGCCGCTTGGTGCGCTGCACTTGCCCGCGCCGGGGATCGCGATGCCGGTCATTCCCGCGGCGCCGCCGGTGCTCGCTCCCGCGGCGCCCGCTCCACTCGTTCCTGTTCCACCCGCTCCGCTCGTGCCGCTGGCTCCGCTACCACCGAGTCCGCCGCCCACTGCGCCGACGCCGCCGCTCGCACCCATGCCCGCGCTACCATCAACTCCCCCTGTGTTTGCGCCTGCTCCGGCTGCGCCCGCGAGCGAGCTCGTTCCCGCCGCGCCGGCCGTTCCACCGCTGGTCCCGGCGTGCGAGCCGCCGCTGCCGCCCGCATTGTTGCCACCCACACCGCTCCCTCCGCTGCTCGGCGTCCCGCCTGCGTCCAAGGATGCCAATGGGCTCGCGCTGGTCGAGCCACAGCTCAGCGCGAACGCCGCGCACAGTGCGAGCCATGGCGATTGACGGCCAGCCATCTCGCCATGCTCACACGCCGGCGAGCGACGCGCCACGTCCCGCTGAAAAACTCAGAACGTATAGCGGAGCGCCACGCCGGAGACCCACGCGAGCGGCTCTTGGTTGCTGCGCACGCGCAAGAAGTTCGTCGGGTAGTCGCGGATGCCGCCGTGCGCGGCGAGCGCCAGGTGCGGGTTCACCTGATACCACTCTACGCCAAGCTCGGCGCCGTAGTAAAAGGCAAGCTGATTGGCGTTTTGATAGCCGTAGGTCGAGAGCACGTCTTCGGTGATCGATGCGCCACCACCGCTCGCCTGCGCATAGACGCCGACGCGATCGGCGAGCTTGAGCGTGCCGCGTAGTCCACCGCCGAAGCCGTACAGCGCGTAGGTGCGCGGAGGCGGCGGCGGGCGCCCGTACGAGGTATTGGCGAGCACGAGATCGGCCTCGCCGAACAGCATCAGGAATCGGAACGGCTCGAAGCCGAGCTGCACCCGAAACCAGGGCGCCGTCGGTGAAATGTAGCGCATGGTTCCCAGGTGTCCGAATGCGCCGATCGTCGATTCGATTACGACGCCCTTGTGCCGTGGCGGCGGGGGCGGTGTTTCGTCTTCCGCCTTGGCGGCCTTGTCGGCGCCCGGGGCGGTGCCGTCACCCTCCAGCCACGAGCTGATCTCGTCGGTGGTGATCGCGCGCTCGCGCACCTCGTCCGCGGCGCGGGCCGGCTGCGCGACGCACAGCAGCGCGAGCAGCAACGCACCCTGAAAAGCCCGTGCGACCAACGTCGAGCAAGTCAGGCCGGGCCGCAGCATCCCCTTTACGTTAGCCCAGAATCCGGCGCGTCAGCTCATGAAATCGGCGCGCGTGGTGAGCGCGATCAGCGGCAAATTTGCGGCCTTTATCGCGTCCGCGCCGCCTTCCAGACGATCGACCAGGGCGATGATGCCCACCACGTTCGCGCCGGCCGCGCGCAGAGTCTCGACCGCTTTGAGGCTCGAGCCACCGGTCGTGATCACGTCCTCCAAGAGCACGATGCGCATCCCCGGCTTGAGGGATTTGTCGCCCTCGACCAGCTTTTGCGTGCCGTGATCCTTTTGGGCCTTGCGCACGTAAAAGCCGCACAGCGGGTAGCCGCGCAGCGTGCTCACCTGCGAGACGCCGCTCGCCAGCGGGCAGCCGCCGAGCTCCACGCCGGCTACGGCCTCGCAGCCCGCGAATGTCTCGCTGAGCACGTCGTAGATCAGCACGCTCGCCACGGCCAAGCCTTCACCCGTCAGGATGGTCTGCTTGCAATCGATGAAAAAGTCGCTCTCGCGCCCGGAGGCCAGCGTCACCTTGCGGCGTTCGAAGCTCAGTTGCGTGAGAAGCTCTACGAGGCGTTCGCGTGTGGGATTGTTCATGGGATGAATACCCGGGCTCCTGCACCGCTATTCTTGTTCCCGACTCTTCTTCTTCTTGGCCCTGGTGCCGCGGCTGAGAGCGGGCACCACCGGGGGCGGCGGTTTGCGCTCTTCTTTTGCGGGCGGCGGCTCGGAGTCGGGCTCGACGGCAGCGGGTTTGGGCGCTTCCGCGCGAGCAGGCGACTTCTGGAACGAACCGCCCGAGCGCATGGCCTGACCCGTGACCGCGCCGCGGCGACCGGCGGCGAGCGCGGGTTCACCGTCGGTGCGCACGAGGCCGCGCACGAGCGCGCCCGTGGCGATGCCGATTTTCGGCGCTGACAGATCGCCGGCCACCTTGGCGCCGCGCTCGACGAGCACAGCCTCGGTGCCGCGTAGATCGCCTTGTACCTGACCCAAGATGGTGAGGCTCTCGCCGCTCACGTTGCCGCGGATCGCGCCGGCCTCGCCGAGCAACACGTCGCCGGTGACGGTGACGTCGCCCTCGACGCGGCCTTGGATCTCGAGCGCGCCCGAACCGCGCACGTTGCCGCGCACGACCGTGCCGCGGGAGATCAGCGATGTTTCGGCCATGCCGCTCAGATCTCCATGTCGACGTTGCCCTTGAACGAGGCACCGTCCGCGATCGTGAAGCGCGAGGCCTTGATGTCACCGACGAGCTTGCCGCCGGGTTGCACGTCGATGCGCTCGCTGGCGGTGACGTCGCCCGTCACTTGGCCGGCCACGCTCAGGCTCGAGCCCGTGATGTCGGCGGTCACCACGCCCGTGCTGCCGACCGTGACGGCGTCGCTGGTGGTCAGCTTGCCGCGCAAGTTGCCGTGGATCACCACTTCTTCCTCGCTGGTGACGTCACCTTCGATCGTTAGCCCTTCACCGATCACCGTGCCTGCCATAGCTATCGCCTTTTCAAATGGGGTCAGTCAGCGGCGCCGCGCGGGCCCGCCAAGATCCAGCTCGAACTCCGTCTCGAGTCGGACGGAAATGCGCGACCCGGGCTCGATCGAGACCTCCGAGCCGCGTAGCTCACCGCGAACGACCGCGCCCGAGCGCACGGCGATCGGCCCTTGTACGTTCGCATCGCCGAGCAAGCTGCCGGATACCTCCAGCGCCGCCGCGTTCAGATTGCCTTCCACGCTGCCGCCGTCGGCGATGTCGGCCTCGCCGCTCACCGACAGATCTCCCTTGATGGAGCCTTCGACGCGGAGCGCGCCGTCACCGCTTACGCGGCCGGTCAGCCGGGTCGTGGGACCGAGCACGCTGCTCTCGAGGTTGTGCCGTGCCATGCGAATTGGCGACGGACGCTAGTACCGACCTCGGCAAATTGGAACAGGGGTTATCTAGCGCGCCGCGCGACCGGCCAGGATTTCCGCCGCGCGAGGCACCGAGCGGCAAAGGGCCCGCGCATAGGCTCGGGCCTGCTCGTCGTCTGAAAGGTCGCCGGGGCGCTCGTTGGTCGCGGCGCGCAAGAGCACGGCCGCCGCTACGCTCACGTTGAGGCTCTCGACGAAGCCGCGCATCGGGATGCGCACGGCGCGGGGCGCGGCGCGGCGCAGCTCCGCACGGATGCCGTCGTGCTCGTTGCCGAGCACCAGAGCGAGCCGCGGAATTTGGGCCAGGTCTTCCGGCACGAGTAACCCTTCGGGGTGAGTGGCGACCAGCTCGAAGCGCGCTTGCGCGAGCGCCGCAACCGCGTGTTCCACGGTCGCGTGTTCGTGGACCTCGACCCAGCGCTCGCTGCCCTTGGTCACCTTGCGCGCGACCAGGAAGCGTTCTCCGCGCCGGACCACGTGCACGAGCGGCAAGCCGAACGCGTCGCACGTGCGCAGGACGGCCGAGCCGTTGTGCGGGTCGTGCGGCGCGTCCATCAACACGGTCACGCTGCCCACGCGCTCTCGCGTTACGGCGAGCAGGCGCTCGCGCCGCTCGTCGCCGGCCAGCGGCTCGAGCGTGGCGATGACACCGCGCGCCGTCCAGTCGCGCGGCCAGAGCTCGACGAGCTCCGCGCCCGCCATTACACCCTCACTTTCACGCTTCAGGGTGAAATCTCCCTGCGCGGCCCTTC
>DASYCR010000045.1:0-2290 GCA_036500095.1 Polyangiaceae bacterium | reverse complement strand
CGCCGATCGCGACCGTTTGCTCCAGGCGACAGCTGTAGACCTGCGCCATGTCCTTGAGCACCTGCGCCTTGCGCTCGCCGTCCACAATCGTGCCGCGCACGTTGCCCGTCAATTTGTCGCCCGACACCTCGAGCTCGTTGGCGAACGCGAAATCGAGGCCGAAGCGCTGCTTCAGCTCGTCGACCACGAAGAACGTGAAGCCGCCGCTGACGAGGCCCACCTTGAAGCCCAGGCTGTGCAAAATCTTGACGAAACGATCCGCGCCCGGCGTGAGCTCGAATTTGGCGATCAGCTCCTTGGCGCGGCTGAAGGGCAGACCCGCGAGCAGCTTCACGCGCTCGGCCAGCGCCTGCTTGAAGTCGATTTCCCCGCGCATCGCGCGCGCGGTGATCTGCGACACTTGCTCCTTCACGCCGACCAGATCCGCCAGCTCGTCGATGAACTCGCCTTTCACGAACGTCGAATCGACGTCCATGCACACGAGTCGCTTGCTGCGCCGGAAAATGTCGTCGCGCTGCACGGCCAAATCGACGCCGAGCTCCATGCCGAGCCGCAAGAGCCGCCCGCGTAGCGCCGCGAGCTCTCCGTTGTTGAGCTCGCCGCCCGCGGGCAAATCCACGATCAGCTCGAGGCCGCTCAGCTCGTGCTCGTTGAGCGAGCGGATCTCGCGGATGTTCATCGAGCGCGAGGCCATGAAGCGCGTGATCTGCGCGGTGGCCGCGCCGTCACCCAGCTGACCGAGCACCGTGACGGCGAGCGTGTGCTGCTCACCGCCCGGCAATGTTTCCGCCGCGCCGCCTTGAAACGGCGTGACCTCGAAGCGCAAGCCGAGATCGGCGGCGGCAAACAACAGCCGGCGGAGCGCGTATGAGTTGCGCGGAATGTCGACGATCGCGCTCAGCATCAAATAGCCGTGCAGCACCGACTGACCGATATTGACGAGCTGCGCGCTCTCCTCGGCGATGATCTCGGACAAGCGCGCCGTGACGCCCGGGCGATCGGCGCCGGCGATGTGCAATACCAGACGGTCAGGATGCGCTGCGGTCATGCGGGGGGCGTAAGCTAGCCTTCCGAGGCGCGCTTCGCCAGCCGGAGTGCCCGCCCCGCGCTCAAAACCAAACGCCGCCAAATCCCGACGAATCCGCCGACGCCTTTCCGGCGCCCGTCGCTGCATCTTCCCTCGAAGCCGGCTGAGAGCCCTGCGCGCCCTTACCCGCGCGCCGGTCGCTCTGCACGTCAGGCGCGCCGGACACCGGTTGTTTTAGTGCTCCTGGGGAGGGGAGGGGCTGCCCCGAGGCAGCGCGCGTGCACAGAGTGCGGGGCGCCTTTGGGCAAGGAGGTTCGGCTGTGAGTCACTCGTGGACTCATTGACCGGCGCTGCCGGGCTCCAAGCCTCCAAGCCCGAAAGACCTCTTCCCTGCGTTGTGGGTCTCCCCCGCATTGCACGACACACCAAGACGCAGCTCGTTTCAGAGCACTGCGAGTCGCTCCCGAAGGTGCCCATAGCGTGCTCCGGCATTCGGCAACTAGGGACTCACCTCACGGCTCGCCGATCGCGCGCAAACGAGCTTCATGAGTACCTGCGCGAGTGTCGTTCTCGCGCGGACGCCCGAGCTCACGGTGTCTCAGTCGACTCGCGTCGAGCTTGGCCGTCCGCGCGAAGCTCAGGCGAAAGCGCGAAGGGCGGCGCTGTCGTCCCACGCCGTACTTAGTCGTCCGCGGCGACTCCGCGGCTGGCTCAGGTGTCCGCGACGGGTTCAGTCGCGCGCGCCCAAGCGGCTCGAGCGCGTCGAGGTTCGCAGCTCGGGCCCGGAAATACAGACGAGACCCGCGCGCCGCCAACCGACGCGAGCGAGCCACGTCTTGGCGCTGACCACGGGGGTATCGCGCGCTGTTTCCGGCGGCGAAAGTCCGCGCGGCGCGAGCTGCAACGTCGGTGTGCGCAGTACGTCGCGCGGAGCCAGGCCGCGGAGTTCGCGAAACCCATCGAAGTAGGGCGCGGACGAATACGGGTCGATGCGCGCCGCGCCGCGGGCGCGGTGCTTTTTGAAGTTATTGAGTACGTACGCGAGCGCGTTGCGCACGCTGCGGGGCGAAGTGAGCGGGCGTGCGAAGAAGCGATCAGCCCACACTTTGCCGCTGCGGTTCACGAGCTGATTCAGCCGGCGCGCGACGCGAATTGCCAGACCCTGCATGCCCCGGGAGAGAGCGCGCTTACTGCTCGCTTCCACGATCAAGTGCAGGTGATCATGCTGCACCGAGAAGTGGACGACGCGGAAACCGAGACGCG
>DASYCR010000044.1:0-1534 GCA_036500095.1 Polyangiaceae bacterium | reverse complement strand
GATCGCCAAGCTCTTTTGGGAGCGTGCGCGTGTGCTACGTGGCGCGGGCGATCGCGAAGGGGCGCTCTCGGCACTCGAGAATGTCCGACTGCTCGAGCCCGAGCACGTCGGGGCCCTGGCGCTGTCCGGTGAGATCTACATCACGCTCGGACGCTTTGCGGAGGCCGCGGAGAACCTAGCGCGTCTCGGCGCGCTCGACGAAGCTCCGGCACAACAACGCTTGATGAGCGGCATCGCGGCCGTCGATCTGTACGAGAATAAGCTGGACGACGCTTACGCGGCGCTCGACGTGCTCGCCAACCTGCACCGCTCCGGCCTCAGCACACTACCGGTGCGTGAGCGCTTGGCGCGCGCTGCTGCGCGTGCCGAGGCCTGGGATCAGGCCACCGAAGCGCTCGAGATCTTGATGCACGAACGCGAAACCTCGGCGGGCCGAGTCGAGGCCGCGCGCCTGGCCATGGTCATCTATCGCGACCGCTTGCAGCAGAAGGGGCGCGCCCTTGCCGCCGTAAGCCAATTGCTCGCCGAGCTACCCGGAGACGGCGAGGCGCTCGATCTGGTGCTGGCCGACGCATTCCCGCGCAACGTGTCGCCGCCGCTTTTGGAGCGCGGGCTCGAGCACGTGACGCGCAGCCTCGCGGAAAATCCGCTCGATATCGAGCGCATCGAGCGAGCCGCGCGCATCGCGACTTACCTGGGCAAGGCGCCGCTGCGACAAGCGGCGTTGGGCGCGCTGATCGCGCTCGGCGTGTCGTCGGAGGCCGTCGAGCACGAGCTCGCGCGCATGGATCAACGCGTGGCGCACGTCCCGCGTATGAGCATCGACGACAGCGCGCTGCCGAACCTGGCCGATCCCGAGGACAATGGCCCCATCGGCGACTTGATGCGCACGCTGGCCACGACGATCAGCGAGGAGCTCGGACCGAGCTTGGCGGCCTTCGGCGTGGGCAAGAAGGAGCGCGTCGACCCGCGCCTCGGTTTGCCGGTGCGCAACGAAATTGCTGCCTGGGCCGGTGCGCTCGGCCTCGGCGAGTTCGAGCTGTACGTGGGGGGACGCGATCCAGACGCGGTGGTGGGCATTGCCAGTGAGGTGCCCGCGCTCGTGCTCGGGTCGGCCGTGATGGCACCACTCGCGCCGCGCCATCGCCAGGCGGTAGCGCGCGAGCTGTTCGCGCTGCGCCGCGGAACGACCGTGCTGCGCCACCGCGATTCAGCAGAGATCAGCGCGTTGGTCGTAGCAGCGTGTCGCCTCGCGGATGTCACGCTGCCCTCGCCCGCGTACGCCATGCTGGGCGAGTTTCAGCGCTTGCTGGGCAAGGCGCCGCGCCGTGTGCGGAAGGTGCTGCCGGATTTGGCGCGCGCAGTGGCAGCTTCCGGCCAGGATCCACTCGCTTGGTCGCGCGCCGCTATCTCCAGCTTGGACCGCATGGCAGCCATTGCCGCGGGGGATGTATCTTGGGTGCTCGCGGAAAATGGTCGCGAGCGCGGCGCGCTCACGCTCTCGGATGAAGCGGCCGCGCGGGCCAAGCGCCTG
>DASYCR010000043.1:0-3057 GCA_036500095.1 Polyangiaceae bacterium | reverse complement strand
GCCGAACCTACAGCCATCGAGCCAGTCGAGCCGCTCTTCACACGGAGCTTCGTGCTCATGTTGTGCAACCAGTTTTGCTTTGGGCTGGCGTATTCCACGTTCTACTTGATCCCCAAGTATTTGACGCAGCAGATGCACGCGAGCCCGGACGAGCTCGGCATGACGACGGCGGCGGCGCTGATCCCGGGCGTGCTGTCGGTGCCGCTGATCGGCCGTGGCATCGATCGCATCGGCCGCAAGCCGTTCATCGTGTGGGGCGCGCTTTTTCACGCGCTCGGCGGCCTCGCGTTCTTGTCGGTGCATGCGGTCTCGCCCCTGTTGTTCGCGGCGCGCGCGCTGCAAGGTATCGCGTACGTGGCCGTGTTTACCTCGATCAGCACGCTCGCGGTGGATCTGGCGCCGATCGCGCGCGTCGGTCAGGCGATCGGTCTGTGCGGCGCGGCGGGCATGGCCGCCAACGCGCTCGCGCCCGCGGCGGCTGAAATCATCGCGGAGCATGCGGGCTGGCGCACGGCGTTCCTGCTCTCGGTGCTGTGCAGTCTCGCGGCGGTCACACTCGGTTTACGCCTGCAGGAGAGGCGTCACGAGCCGGCCGCGGTTCGCCGCGAGCCAAGCAGCCCGGACCTCGGGCGGCCGCTGCCGCTCATTTTCTACGCGGGCGCGGTGGTCGGCGCGGGCTTCGGCGCGATGTTCACGTACACCCAGCCGTTTGCGCTCGGTCTCGGCGCGGAGCGGGTCAGCGCCTTCTTCATCGGCTATACCGTGGCGGCTCTCAGCATGCGCATCTTTCTCGGAACGCTGGCCGACCGTTTGGGCCACGAGCGCGTCGCGTTCGCCACGATCGGCATGTACGGCTTCGTGCTCTTGCTCACGAGCCTCTTGCGCGCGGACATGCTGTTCGAACTCGGCATCGCATTCGGTTTGGTGCACGGCCTGATGTATCCGGCCCTGAACGCGCTCGCGCTCGCGGGCACGCCGCCCGACAAACGCGGGCTCGTGATGAGCTATTTCTCGGGCGCGTTCAACGGCGGCAACGGCGTGTGGTTGCTGCTCATGGGCGCGCTAGCGAAGGCGCAAGGGTACCCGCTCGTGTTCGTGGTGTCGGGTCTGCTGGTGTGGACCGCGCTGCCGGCGCTCTTACATGTGCGCTTGCGAGCTCGCGAATCATGATCGACAAGCGTCGGATACTAGCCGTCACGTTCATGGCCAGCTTCGCCGGCGTGCTCTTGCAGCGCGGCGGCTACTTCTTCACGCACGACGTGCTCGCCTTCAGCCAGAGCGAAAACCTGTGGTTCGCGCTCGGCTTCGGCGTGGTTTACGTGCTCGGCGCCGCGTCGAGTCACAATCTCGCGGCGCGCTTCGGCGAGCGGCGGATGCTGCTCGCCGCCCTCGCGTTCCTGGTGCTCATCCACCTCGCGCTCGCCGTCTGGCCGTCGGCCCACGTGTTTGCGGTGTCGTTCATCGCGATGGCCGGCGTGATCGGCGCGCAGTGGCCGATCCTCGAGAGCTTCATGAGCGCGGGGGAAACGCCGCTGCGCCTGGCGCGCGCGCTCGGGCGCTACAATTTGTCCTGGGCGCTCTCGGTGCCGCCGGCGCTCACCTTGGCCGGTCCGCTGATCGCTTCCGGCTCGCCGCGGCTGCTCTTTCTGGTCGCCGCCGCGCTCTACGCCGCGGCGCTGATCGGTTGCCGCGCGCTGCCGGCGCGGCCGCCCCATCTCGACTCGGGTCACGCCGAGCGCCCGAAGGCGGATAGGCTCCCGCGCCTGCGCGCGCTGCTCTGGTGCGCGCGCTTGGCCATGCTCGAGAGCTATGTCTTGCTCTTCTTGCTCGCGCCATTGATGCCCGAGATCATGCGCGGTGTCGGGCTCGGTGTGTCGGTCGCGACGCGCGCCTCCGCGCTGCTCGACGTCGCGCGCGTGGCCATCTTTCTCGGCCTGTTCCTGTCCGCGCGCTGGCACGACAAGAGCGCCCCGCTCGCGCTCTCGATCGCGGCGCTGCCGGCCGGGTTTTTCATGGTGCTCTTCGGCACGTCCCTGCCGGTCGTGGTGTGCGGCGAGCTCCTCTTCGGCCTCGCCGCTGGCTTCGTGTACTTCGCCGCGCTCTACTACGCCCAGCTCGTCGAGAACGCGTCCGTCGACGCGGGCGGCGCGCACGAGGCGCTGATCGGCGTCGGCTACGCGCTCGGTCCCGGCGCGGGTCTCGTCGGCACCGCGCTCGCGCACGGAGCCGGCCCAGGCAGCACGGCGTACGTCCACGGCATGCTCATCGCCGTCACGCCGCTCGTCGTCCTCGGCACCATCGCCGCCACGCGCCCGCTGCTGGTCGCCAAGCCCGCGCAGGTGTTGGAAGAGCCGGAGACTCCGCCGCGGTGAGTTCACCTACTCGGGAAGGAGGTCAGCGGATCGCTAGTGCTCGAGGAGGCCATCTCGCCTCCACCCGTCGATGAGCCAGCTCCAGAACGCTGCGCGTTTACCGAGGCGGCGCCCGAGGAATGGCAGTTCCTTGGCTACGACGTTGGGAGTGACGAACTGCCAAACGTCCGTGTCCCGCGCTTCACGCAGCATCTTGCCGAGCAGACGACGGCGTTCGTCCGAGTTCTCCGAGAGCACGTGGCGCAGTTCGCGAATGCTCACGTCTTCGTCCCAGAGAAAGTAGGGGCGCTTTTCGCTTTCGGCGAGATTTGCAGTCAGCGGGCGCATGAGTCGACTCTAGCATGCCTTTTGACGCGGAGGTTACGCGAGCAAGCGGCATGGCGTTGCAAGGGCGGGCCCTTTTCGTCAAACTCACGCGCATGGCGAAGCGGGACAATGCCGGGCGGCGCGACGCGCTCACGGCGATCGGTGGCTTGGGTGCGGCTTTGCTTTTGGAGAATTGCGGAGGCCGCTCGCGCGTGGACGACTACGCCATCACCGGCGCCGGCGGCGGCCCAGCGCACGCACCCGCGATGCCCGGCACCTCCACGCAGGAGCCGGCGATGTGCATCGTCGATCCCACGCTCACGCGCGGACCGTTCTGGATCGACGAGGGCCTCAATCGCGTCGACGTCACCAGCGACAC
>DASYCR010000042.1:0-7967 GCA_036500095.1 Polyangiaceae bacterium | reverse complement strand
GCTGCCTACACCATCGTGACGTCGCGCATTTAGCAGGGTGTTTTTCAAACACCCTGCTAGGGCGTCGTCCAGGTCCCTGCGCCCACGTCGAGCGACCAGCTAGCCTGGTAGGTTGGCAGGAGCTCGACGGTGGACGTGCTGAACACGATCGGCTGAAACACGTAGCCCGCTTGATCGTTGTGCCGACCCGGGTTCGTGGTGTCTTGATTGCCGTACCAGTGGTCGCCCCAGTACACGAAGGTGGTACCTTGGCAGCCGGTAACCGGCTGCACCCACGTGCTCTGCGTCATCCACGTGCGTTGATCCGAGAGGTCGTCGGCCGTGTCCGTGACCGGCGCGACGAAGCCCTTGTAGGTCCAGGTGCCGGTCATCGAGGTCGCCGTGGAGTAAAAGTTGTTATTGGCGCGCCAGCCCGTCTTGTTCGAGCCGATCCAGTAGTAGGTGTTGCCGTTCTTGAACACGGCGGGTGACTCCGAGCCGCCGGAGTTGCCGTTCACGTTCACCGTCTTGTCCGACAGCCAGCTGTGGCAGTCAGTGGCGAGCGTGTAGACGTGCCCGCTCTCGGTGATCACGTAGGCGCCGGTGTTGTCGGCGAACGCGCCGATATCACTGTGCGCGGCCATCGTGCCGCCCGCGTTCGTGAGCGCTCCCTTGAACGCGTACTTGCCGTTGACGGTGCTCGACGTCGCGTAGATGATCTCTTTCCAGGTTTGATAATCTTCGGAGGCGGCGTGCGCATAGAGCACGAATTCCCCGGTCCCAGGGCACTTGATGATGTGCGGTCGCTCGCCCTTGCTGACTGGACCGAGCACGCCGCAGGTGGCGCTGTTGGTGCCCCCCGCGCAGGCCGGCTGCTGCGGCAAGATGATGCCCTCGTTCTTCCAGGTGGCCATGTCGTTGGACGAGTACATCGAGAAGCCGTTGAAATCGTCGGTGGTGTCGTTGGGCTTGAAGTACTCGCCGTGCATGTAAAACGTGGCGCCCACTTGGATGATGCCGCCGCCGTGCGCGTTGACTGCCACGCCGTCCGTGTCCTTGAAGATGATGCCGCCCGTGTTGCCGTTCACGAGCGCGCCCGCGAGCTTTCCCACCGGCCCGCTACAACTCGTGCCGCCTGCGCCCGCGGCACCTGCACTGCCCGCGCTACCGGCGGTGCCACCGGCTCCGCCTTTGCCGGCAGCGCCCGCGGTGCCACCGGCTCCGCCTTTGCCGGCAGTGCCCGCGGTGCCACCGGCGCCGCCTTTGCCGGCGGTGCCGCTCGCGCCACCATTGCTCGAACCGCCGTTGGCTCCGGCTGTGCCGGCAACTCCACCGGAGCTCGAACCGCTTGCACCCGCGCTGCCGCCCGTTGCGCTCGCGCCGGCAGCACCGGCTGTACCGGTACCGGAGCTGCCACCGTTGGCCGTGCCCGCGCTGCCGCTGATGCCGGTGTCGCCGCTCGCTCCCGCGCTACCGCTCGTGCCGATGCTGCCGCTTGCGCCCGCGCTGCCACTCGCCGAGCCGCTGAAGCCGCCCACGCCGTTCGAGCCGCTCCCTCCGGCGACCGACCCGCCGACTCCGGTGGTCCCGCTGCTCGAGCCGCCGCTCGAAGGCGCACCGGCGGTCGCGCCGGACCCCTGATCGTCATCTCCAGGTTGCCCGGAACTTTGTCCTGTTGCTGAACAACCTGCGAGGTACCAGGTTCCGAGTGACGCGATCAGGATTCCGTAAGCGTGTTGGCGAAGCATGCTGATTCCCTTGGTTTCTTCGGGGTAAACGAGCCGCGCGGACGGCCGGCGCAAGAGTCACCCATATATGGGTCCCGGCGGGAAAATCTTGTCGAAATTACCGGGACCGGTCGAGCGCTACGGCTGCAGGCGGTGCCGACGCGCGCCCCACAGTGTCAGCGCGGCGAGCGCGGGCGCTGCGCAGGCCAGGAGCAAGAGCGCGTACTCGCCGAGACCGCGCGCATTGTGCACGTTCCAGAGCGCGGCTTCGACCGGTGTGAGCAGGGCGTCGCAGGTGACGGCGAGCGCGAGCACGGTCAAGAGCGAGGTTTGTCGCTTGTGCAGCAGCCGCAAGAGGCCCGCGACTACCAGCACGTCGAACACGACCCAGGCCCACTTGACTTCCGCGCGCCAGAACCAGTGCTCGGCGGGCGCGAGCGCCAGCAGCAACGTCCACGGCATGAGCAAGAGCGTGAGCCCGCGTAGCACGCTCGTGGGCCCGCGCCAGAGCGAGCGCAGCGCGAAGCTCGAGAGGCCGCCGCTGAACGCGACCAGCGCATCCAAGAGCGAGACCAGCGCACCCTGCGTGGCTGGATACAACAGATAGATCGGCGACCACGAGGAAGGTCGGAGCTTGGCCTTGAACGCGCGCAAGCCTTCGAAGTCGTACAGCAGAGCGCTGCTCTTCTTCATGGCGCGAAGCGGCGCGGGCACGTTGCCGGACAGCGGCGCGAGCCCCAGCGTGAGCCAGCGCGAGCCGCTCCGGAACGCCCAGCGCATAACCGCGTCGATCAACAGTTCGCCCGTGCCGTTCGGCGCTTTGGGATCGCGCACGAGATCTTCGATGAACCAGCCGTTGCGCGTCGGCACCGGCACCACGCCGGCAAAGCCCACGACGCGTCCGTCGACTTCCGCGACGAAGCAACGCCGGTGCTCGGGGAACGTAAACGGCTCGACGCTCACGAGGAATCTCATCGGTGCCATGCCGCGCGTTGCGAACCAACGCTCGATCACGCTCGAGATCGCCTCGCGCGTCGCTCCGGACTCGAGCTCGGCCGGGACTACTTCGCGCGCGCGCACGCCCTTCGCGCGCGCTCTGCGCAGTTGCTCGCGCAGACTGCGATGATGCGCGAGATTCTCCGACCACTCGCGCGGGTCCCAGACCGGCTGTTCACCGATGCGCAGGTGACGCAGCGTCCCTCGCGCGGCAGATTGCAAGCGCGACTCGGACCCGAAAAAGCACGCGCGCACGCCCGCGCGCCGCGCGGCCGCCAGAAATGCGGCGGTGACTTCCGCGAGCGACTCGAGCGGCGCAATCGGAGCGCCGGCCGCCACCCAGGCACGACCCGCCGGCACATACGCGACGCACGCCTGATCGCCGTGGAAAAAGTAGCGATAGCCGCTCTCGAGCGTCTGGAATGCCGTCGCGTTCCAGCCGTATCGCTGCACGAGCGCGAGCACATGCTCGCGTTCGACGGGGCCGGCATGGCTACTTCCGGGGACTGGCGGCATCGCCCTCTCTGCATACCAGAGCCGGCCTCAGCAGGGTGGCACGCGAGAATGCTCAGCTCGCCTTGTGCTTGGCCCCGTTCTTCTTTCGGTCGCGGCCGAACGGGTCACCCGCGAGGGCTTCGGTGTGCAGGGCACAACGCCAGTGACCGTCGCGCCGAACCCAAGTCGACGAATCGGCCGCGTCGAGACTCACTTTCTTGCCATCGACCAACAACTCTTCATGCACCTTGTAGGCGAGGATCGCCACGTCGTCAGCGAGCATGCGCACGAATGCGTTGTCGTTCAGCTCGAATGACTGCAATTGGTACGACGCCGAATCCATCATCGTCATCAGCGTTTGTCGGTCGACACTGCCGACGCCTTGCGCGCCGGCTACGAGACACGGCTCGTCGCTCAGCTCGGAGGCGGCGCGAGCGTCCTTGTCTTTGATCGCTTGCCAATAGTCGTGCTCGAGTTGCCAAAGCTCCTCGGTGATCGAATCGCTTGCCATGTCTTAATCCTCCACAAACAACGAGGAGCATGATGTGTGCCGCCGCTCGTCGCCCTGCTGGCGCCGATAGAAGAAGACTTACGCGAGCTCTCGAGGGGCATCCGATCACACTGAGGCAGCTGTGCACATCGCTACATCGCTCGAACTTGCGAGCGCGCACGCCAATTGCAAGTTCAAGAGCTCGTGCCCAAACCAAGCAAGCTGTCGACGGCGCTCGGGCTATGCAAGCAAACCGGAGTGGCCTGGGACGCTGACAACGTGTCGCGGCTGGCCGCCTCGCTCGCGTACTACACGCTACTTTCGATCGCGCCGTTCGTCATTTTCGTGATTTTTGCGCTGGGTTTGCTGCTCGGCGAGGACTCCGCGCGCGAGCACGTCGGCGCCGAGGCTCGGTCGATCATGGGTTCCGGCGCAGCCCGAGCCGTGGAAGCGATGGTAACCAATGCTCGCGCACCGGGTACGGGCATCTCGAGCGCGTTGATCGGCTTGGCCGTGCTCTTGTTCGGCGCTTCTGCCGTATTCGCGGAGCTCCAATCGGCGCTCAATACCGTGTGGCGCGTCCAGCCAAAGCCCGGCCGCGGGGTGTGGGGCATCGTCAAGGATCGCTTCTTCTCTTTTACGATGGTGCTCGGCGTCGCGTTCTTGCTCTTGGTGTCGCTGATCGTGAGCGCGGCGTTGAGCTGGCTCGGTGGCCTCTTCGCGAGCTCCTTACCCGGGGGCTCCACGCTGTGGTCAGTCCTGAATTTCTTGATTTCGCTGGGCGTGATTGCGCTCTTGTTCGCGCTATTGTTCAAGATCGTGCCGGACGTCAAAATCACCTGGCACGACGTGTGGGTGGGCGCGTTCGTGACCGCCGCGCTCTTTTCCATCGGCAAGTTCTTGCTGGGGCTCTACCTCGGACACGCGGGCGTTTCTTCCGTGTACGGCGCGGCCGGGTCGATCATCGCGCTCGTGATCTGGGTCTACTATTCCGCGCAGATCCTGTTGCTTGGTGCGGAGTTCACGCGGCTCTACGCGCGCCACTGCGGCTCGCGCATCCTGCCCGCAGATGGCGCCGTCGCGCAGCCCAAGGCGTCGACGACCGCGGCTTCCCTTGCCGACTCACTCGCGAAGCAGCGCGCTCAGCCGAGCCAGCCCTAGCGCGACCTCTGACGAGCTTGCGTTGCTGAAATTCAAACGCAAGTAGCCGGGCACGGGTGCGCCTGGGAAAAAAGCCTCCCCCGGCACGAAGGCCACGCCGCGTTCGATGGCGCGCGACAATAGCGGCAGTAGCGAGCGTGGCTCCTTCAGGCGCAACCAGAAGAACAAACCGCCACTCGGTAGTTGCCACTCCGCGAGGTCCGACAACTCGCGCTCGAGCGCATGCGCGAACACAGCGCGCTTTTGCCGGTAAGACGCGCGCAGCGCACTCAGGCGCGCCCCAGCATCCGGCGCCTCGAGCAGCGAGAGCGCGAGCCACTGGCTCACGCGATTGGCGTGCAGATCGGCTGCTTGTTTCAGGCGCTCGAGCGGCTCCCACAACTCCGCCGAACAAGCCAAAAACCCAAGACGCATCCCGGGCATGAACATTTTCGAGAAGCTACTTTGGTAAACCCAGGGCGCGCGCCTGAGCGCGCTCACGATCGGCGCGGGCGCGGGCGCATCGAACGCGAGCTCTCGATACGGATCGTCCTCGAACAACGGCACCTTCGCGCGATCCAAGATGCTGGCGACGCGAGCGCGCTGCTCACTATTGTACAAGCGACCGGTCGGATTTTGGAAGGTCGGATTCAGATAGCAAAGCCGCGTGTCAGGCGCCGAGATCTCGCGCTCGAATGACTCGAGTGACAGCCCGTCGCCATCGAACGGCACACCGCGCACGCTGGCGCCAAACAGGTCGAACACTTGCAGCGCCGCCAGATACGTCGGGCTCTCACTGACGACGCGCGAGCCGAGATCCACGAACAGCTTCGCCACCAGATCGATGCCTTGCTGCGAGCCGGACAGGATCAAGATCCGCTCGCTCGGACACTCGAGTCCGATCCGCGCGAGGTACGCGGAGAGCGCGCGCCTGAGCTCCGGCTCGCCCGGCGTCGGGCCGTATTGTCCGAGCGAGGTCGGGACGGCCAGGCCGGTCAAGGCGGGCAACCACTCCGGCGCGGGCAGGCCGCCGGCAAAGGAAATCACTCCGGGCGCCTGCGCCACGGTCAAGATCTCGCGCACGACCGAGGGCCGCAGCCGCGCGATTCTCTCGGAAAAAACGGGCCTATTCATCGCTATCCGCCGGGGTCAACCTAGGTCAGGTATCTTGACTCATATCGGCAGGAACGTCAATATGGTTGACTCAAAGCGCGAAGCCCAACTCAACGAGACGCTCGAGCTCTTTCATTTCGCGTTCCGCGCGTTCACGGCCAAGCCGGACAAGGTGCTCGAGGCGCGCGGGCTGGCGCGCGTGCACCACCGCATTCTGTATTTCGTGGCGCGCAATCCAAACCTGACGGTCAGCGCGCTGCTCTCGATTCTGGCGGTGACCAAGCAAGCGCTCAACGCGCCGCTCCGTCAGTTGGTCGAAATGGGACTCGTCGAGAGCCGCACCGCCCACGACGATCGACGTCAGCGACTGCTACGGCTGACGCTCGAGGGAGAGCGGCTCGAGCGCGCGCTGAGCGGCGCCCAGCGCAAAAAAATGGCGAACGCCTTCGAGCGGCTCGGCCCGGACGCGGAGCGCTACTGGCGCCTGGTGATTGCGAAGGTCGCGGAAGAGCGCTGAATCGCGGACACGTGTGTTATTTTCGTGGGCTCTCTGGCAGACTCGGGTTCTTCGAAGGGGATCGCCATGAAGCCGAAAATCACTCGCTTGTTTGCTTCCGCTGCTGCCGCGCTCGCGGTGCTGGCCGCGTCGCACCCGGCGACGGCGCAGGTCACGACCATCACGCTGGAAGCGCCGAACATCGTACACTCGGACCAAGGCACCCGCCCGTCGATGCCGCTCAAGTACATCAACCGCGCCGATTGCTTGCAGGACGACGTGATCTCATTTCCGCTCGTCTTTGGTGGTGGCAACGATCTTGGGCTCACGCTCGAAGCTTGGGCCGGCGTCGGCTGCGACCAAGCCGCCGCTCGCACGAGCTCCACGAATACCGCCTGCTGGCTCGTCTATCGAGACATCGTAGCCAGTCCGACGATCAACATTGCCCTTCACGTGCGAGACGTACTCGCTGGCACCGCCGCCAATGGCCTCGGGAACGTGACGACCGGGACGGTGATCGCGGATACCCCCGTCAGCATCTGCGAACCCTCATCCGCGGCGGCTCCGCCGACCAACCTCACGCTCTACTTCCTGCTCGTCAGCAGCGGAGAGATGGCCGCCGCGACTACGTCCTGGGCGGCTTCCTTCAAACTGAGCGGGCCCCCCGCGCCCACGTCCTTGACGGGACAGACGGGCGCAGGCGAGCTGATCGTCGACTTCGATCCGACGAGTTCGGTGGAAGACCCATCACTTTCCGGCTTTGCCGCCTTCTGCGATCCCGCACCCGGCGCAGCCACCGACGCAGCCGAAGCTGGAGCGCCGAGGCTCGGCTGCCCCGGCTCGAATATCGTTGTGCCCGGCCAAGATCCACCCGCGTCCGATCTGTGCGGACAGGCCACGAAGGCCGCGGTGTCCATCACCGCCACGGGCCTGACCGACGGCGCCAACTACGATGTCGGGGTTGCGGCTGTCGACACCTACTTCAACACGGGTCCGCTCTCCGAGACCGCCTGTGGTGTCCCCGGGACGAGCACCGACGTCCGCGTCAAGTCGGGCTGTGGACTGTGCAGCTTTGCTCGCCCTCAAAGCACACGAGTTCCTTCCGCGCTGGCGGCATTGCTCGGGCTCGCGCTGTTCGCGCGCAGGCGTCGTCGTTTCGCTTCGTGCTAGTCGGAGCCCGTGGCCAAGCAGAGCAAGAAGCCGCCGGTCGAGTCCTTCGTAGTGGCGCTCAACCAGGCCGCGGAGCAGCCGGCGAGTCCGGAGTTCCTGGCGCTGCTCCGCGAGGGCCTCGCGCACCGACACTGGATGGCCGTCGAGCAGGCGGCGCGCCTGGTCGCGCGGCACCAATTGCAGGATTTCGACGCGGAGCTCGCCGCGGTCTTCGCGCGCTTTCGCGAAAACGGCGCGAAAACAGACCCCGGCTGTCGCGCCAAGGCCGCGGCGCTGACGACGCTCGACGGGCTCGAGCGCTTCGATCCCGAGCCCTTTCTGGAAGCTATCCGCTACGCGCAGCACGAGCCCGCGCTGGGCG
>DASYCR010000041.1:0-6370 GCA_036500095.1 Polyangiaceae bacterium | reverse complement strand
CTCGGAAAGCTCCGCTTCGCACGCTCGCAATTCGTCCAAGCTGAGCGGCTCGCTCCGCGCTCTCTGTTCGAGCGCCGCTGCTCGCTCCGTTACCGACTCGGGCGACATGCCTGGGAAGGGCTTCTACCATCCCGGGCGAGGTCGCCTCTAGCAATGGGCCGGGCGACGCGGAAGTTAGGAAGCCGGGCCCTGTAAGGGCCGGCGCGGGCCCGCGTTTTGGAAGGATCACAGAACTTTTGGCGCCGACCGGCGTCAGAACGTTCGAGTCGCCGGTTATTGGAGGTTTGCGATGCCCGTGGATACCCGTTTGTCTATTTTTCGCTGTGCTTCTCGCTCTTGCTTTGGCTCGACGCTCGGAAGCGTCGGTCTAGTCGCCTTGCTTAGCGCCGTCGCCTGCTCGCATTCGAGCAAGCCGCTCGACAGCGCCACGCCGGTCGGTCGCCCGCAGACCGACAGTGGTCCCCACGCCGTGCCGATTGCACCCGTTGCGCCAGCCGAGCCCGCGACGCCCGCGGCGAGTTCGGCGTCGGATGCTCCAGTGTTGGAGCGCGCGCCGGAGCCGAGCGCGGCCGCGGATGCAAAGAGCCCGGCGCGCCCGGCCGCGACCAGCGCGAACAAAGCAGCAGCCGCGCAGCGAGGCGCGGCGATCGGAGAAGCGTACGGCGCGGGCGGCCTCGGCCTCAGCGGTATCGGTACGGCCGGCGGGGGTCGCGCGGACGGGCGGGCTTTCGGGGCGGGTCACGGACGCTTGGGCGGCGCGCACGCGGCAGCTGCGCCGAAAATCATCGCGCAAGGTAGCCCGCAGATCGTCGCGCAAGCGCCGCCTCCGGCCGAGTTCAACACCGAAGCGTACTCGCACATCAATGAAAATCCGTTCCTCGCGGTCGCCGACCAACCGCTCTCGACGTTTTCGATTGACGTGGACACGGCGTCGTACAGCAACGCGCGGCGCTTCTTGAACGACGGCCAAGCGCCACCCAAGGACGCGATCCGCGTCGAAGAGTGGATCAACTACTTTGCCTATGACTATCCCGACCCAGCGCAAAATGAGCCGTTTTCCGTAACGAGTGAGGTGTCGAGTTGCCCGTGGAACACGACGCACCGTCTGGTGCGCATCGGGCTCAAGAGCAAAGCGATTTCACAGGAAGCGACGCCGGCGCGGAACCTGGTGTTTTTGGTCGACGTGTCCGGCTCGATGATGCCGGAAAATCGTTTGCCGCTCTTGAAGCGCGGACTCGCCATGCTCGCGCGCGACTTGCGCAAGCAAGACACGCTGACGATGGTCGTCTACGCGGGAGCGTCGGGGCTCGCGTTGCCCGCCACTTCGGGCGCGCAGCAGGCGCGTATTCTGGACGCGCTCGGGCGGCTCGAAGCGGGCGGTTCCACCAACGGCGGCGACGGCATCCGGCTCGCGTACAAGGCGGCGCGCGAGCACTTCATCCAGGGCGGGATCAACCGCGTGATCTTGGCCACCGACGGCGACTTCAACGTCGGCACGACGAGCCAAGGCGAGCTCGAGCGGCTGATCGAAGAGGAGCGCAAATCGGGCGTGTTCTTGACCGTACTGGGCTTCGGCGAAGGCAATCTGAAGGACGCCACGATGGAGGGCTTGGCCGACAAGGGCAACGGCAACTACGCCTACATCGACTCGCTCTCGGAGGCGCGAAAAGTGCTGGTACGCGAGGCCGGCTCGACGCTCGTCACGATCGCCAAGGACGTCAAACTGCAGGTCGAGTTCAACCCGACGCGTGTCGCGAGCTACAAGCTCGTCGGCTACGAAGATCGACTGCTCGCGAAGGAAGACTTCAACAACGACAAGAAAGACGCGGGCGACATCGGCGCCGGACACAACGTGACCGCCCTATATGAGCTCGTTCCCAAGGGCGCGCCCGCGGCGGCTCCCCAAACCGACGCGCTCAAGTATCAAACCGCAGGCGCGCCCGCGCCGGCCGCGAGCAGCAACGAACTAATGACGGTGAACGTCCGCTACAAGCTGCCGCGCAGCGACACCAGCACCAAATTCACGCGCGTGGTGGTCGACAACGCGACGCCGCTCGACAAAAGCTCGAATGATTTTCGCTTCGGCGCGGCGGTCGCGGAGGCCGCCCTCGTGCTGCGCGGCGCGCCCGACATGCACGGCGCCTCACTCGACAGCGCGCGGGCGATGGCCGCCTCGGCGCTGGGCAGCGACGTGTCCGGCGATCGCCACGAATTCGTTTCGCTGCTCGCCAAGGCGAAGGCGATTGTTCACTGAAAAGCCGAGCGCGCGCCCGGCGCGCGTGCCGTCACTTGAACATGACCTGTCGGTAGTGCACTAGCTCCGCGATCGAATTGCGAATGTCGACCAACGCGTCGTGTTCGCCGAGCGCGGGCTTGCTGAAGACCGCCGCGTCGCCGTACCAGAGTTTGGCCAGCAGCTTGAGCGAAGTGACGTCGATCGTGCGGTAACTCAGGTAGCCGGCGAGCCCCGGCATCCAGCGCTCGATGAAGCGCTTGTCTTGGCCGATGGTGTTGCCGCACAAGATTGCCGGATAGGCGCACCAGCCGGTGACGCGCTCGAGCAGCTTGCGCTCCGCGGCGCCCGCGTCGATATGCGACTCCCGTACGCGCGCGACGAGCCCGTTCTGTTCGTGCATATTGCGCACGAAAGGCGTCATCTTGGCGAGGGCGTCGTCGGGCTGCCAGATGTCGCACACGACTTCCTCGAGCGGCTCGAGCGCGCTGTCCGTGATGATCAACGCCGCTTGCAAGATGACGTCGCTCTGCGCATCGAGTCCCGTCATTTCGAGATCGAGCCAGGCGAGGTTCCCGTCTCGTTGTGAGCGTGTGATGCGTGGTTGCATGCTTAATCCTCTTGCGCGGCCTTGCTCGCCTTCGGCAGGGAGATAGTGGGTGCCTTTTTTCTGCGCCGATAGACGATCAACGTCTTGCCGATGATTTGCGCGACGACCGAGCGTGTGCGCGCCTCGATCTGCCGCGCGAGTTCGTCGGTCTCCGGCGCTTCACCGGCGACGCGCACCTTGATCAGTTCGTGCGTCTCGAGCGCGCCGTCGATAGCGCTCAGCACCGGGGCCGTCAGGCCCGCGTGACCGACCTGGACCACCGGTTTGAGCGGATGCGCGAGCGCCCGCAAATGCCGGCGTTGTTTGCCTGTGAGCGGAAGCGGGGGGGAGATGGCCGAGCTGCGCGTTGTCACCAGATCGTCTTACTCCAGGCCATATGCCGCTGCCAGGCTTAGTAGCCGGCGCGTCTTCTGTGGCATGCTCGGCCCCGCCCCATGCGCATTCTGTACGGTGTCGTTGGTGAAGGAATGGGTCACGCCACGCGCAGCCGCGTCGTGATCGAGCATTTGCTGCAGAACGGGCATGAAGTGCGGATCGTCGTGTCGGGGCGAGCGCATCGTTTTCTGGGCGAAAGGTTGGCCAGCTACGCCGGGCTCAGCATCGAGGAAATTCACGGTCTGACCTTGAGCTACTTCGGCAATTCACTGGACCGTTCCAAGAGCGTCTTCGAAAATTTGCGGAAGGCACCCAAGGGCATTCGCAAGAACATCAAGGTCTACCGCAAGGTGGCCGAGAGCGGCTTCGAACCGCAAGTCGTATTCAGCGACTTCGAGTCCTGGGCAGCGTTATACGGCCTTCGCTACCAGCTGCCGGTGATCAGCATCGACAACATGCAGATCATCAACCGCTGCCTCCATGAGGAGGCCGTGATTTCGGGCAAGGGCTACGATTTCGAGCTGGCGCGCCTGGCCGTGAAGCTCAAGATGCCCAAGGCCTATCACTACCTGGTGACCAGCTACTTTTTCCCCGAGGTCAGGAAGAAGTTCACCACGCTCATCCCGCCGATCTTGCGCCCGGAGGTGATCGCGGCCAAGCGCGAGCCCGGCAGCCACGTGCTCGTGTATCAAACGTCGCCCACGAACCACAACCTGGTGCCGACGTTGAAGAAGCTGCCGTTTCGGTTTCGCGTGTACGGCATGGGACGTGAAGGCCAAGAGGGCAACGTCACGCTCTGTCCGTTTTCAGAGACGACTTTTTTGGATGACCTGCGCACGGCGCGCGCGGCAGTTGCCGGTGGTGGTTTCAGCTTGCTCAGCGAGGCGGTGAGCTTGCGTGTGCCGCTCTTGTCGGTGCCCGTTGCCCATCAATACGAGCAAGAGCTCAACGCGCGCTACCTCGAGCAGCTCGGCTACGGTGCTTGGGCGCGTCGTCTGGACATCGAGACATTGAGTGACTTTCTGGCGCGCACCGATCGCTTCCAAAACGCGCTGCAAGGTTACTTGCCGCGCGACAACGGCATCTTGTTCGCCTGTGTCGACGAGCTCGTGGCGCGCGTCGCGCGCGGCGAGGAGCGACCGGTGCGCCTCGAGGCCGAGGCCATGGGCAAGCTGCGTAAGGACTAGCAGTGAAGTACTATTTCGTGAAATTGCTCCCGCCGCGCCCGACGTTTGCGCAGGACATGACGGAGGCCGAGCGGGCATTGATGCACGAGCACATCGCCTATTGGCAGGCGCGCATGGCGGAGGGTTTGGTGGTCGCGTACGGCCCAGTCGCCGATCCCAAGGGTGGTTACGGCCTCGGTATCCTCAAGCTCGCGGACGACGCTGACGTGAATCACTTTTGCGCGGGCGATCCAACCGTGCTGGCGAACGTGGGCTTTGCGTACGAAGTGTTCGTCATGCCTCGCCTGGTCACGCCGAGCTGAGCTCATGGCCGGGGTGCGCTATGAGGGTGGTTGCCATTGCGGGCGCGTGCGCTTCGTAGTCCACGGAGACCTTGCGACGGCGAGCGTCTGCAATTGTTCGATTTGCACCCAAAAAGGCTTCGTCCATCTGATCGTGCCGCGCGAGGATTTCGAGCTGCTCGCGGGCGGCGCGGACTTGACGAACTACGAGTTCAACACCAAAACCGCAAAGCACCGGTTTTGCCGAGTGTGCGGCATTCACCCGTTCTACGTGCCACGCTCGGACCCCGACAAGATCGACGTCAATGTGCGCTGCCTCGAGAACGTGGATCTGACGACGCTCGTGCCGTCGCGCTTCGACGGGCAGAACTGGGAGCAGGCGATCCGCGGCGACTTGTCTTGGCGTTGAGGCCCGGCGGAGCGACCGTGAGCCGTGCCTCGCCGCGCAGTCGTATCAACCAGCGTGTGCCTGCTCGAGCGTGGCGATCTCGAGCTTTTTCATGTTGAGCAGCGCTTTCATCACGCGCGCCGCCTTGGTTGGGTCGCCATCGGTCATCCAATCGGCCATTTGTTCGGGAACGATCTGCCAGCAGAGTCCGAATTTGTCTCGGAGCCAGCCGCACTGCTGCGCCTTCGGATCCCCGCCTGCGCTGAGTTTGCCCCACAGCCGATCGATTTCGTCCTGAGTCTTGCACAGGACTTGTAACGAGATGGCTTCATTGAATTTGTATTGCGGACCACCGTTGAGCGCGGTGAACGACACCCTCTCGAGCTCGAACGCAACGGTCATCACGCTGCCCGGCTTTTGCCCGGTGATCTCCTGCCCCTCTTCGCCGTAATGCGAGACGCGAGTGATCCGAGAGCGATCGAAGATCGAGACGTAGAATTTGGCGGCATCTTCGGCCTGTCCGTCGAACCACAGGCAGGGGACGATTTTTTGAATGATCGACATGATATCTCCAACCTCGCCGCGTGCGTACGCAAGACGCGCGCCACTCTCAATGAGCTTTGGACACCGCGGAATCACGAGAGTGGGAATCAACTCATCGGTGCAAGATGATCACGGTGATGCCATTTGGCCTCACGCGCCGATATCTCGCGCGGCGATCGCCGCGGCGTTGTAGCCGCACATGCCGTGTACGCCCGCGCCTGGGTGCGCGTAGCTCGAGCACAAGTAGAGCCCGCGTACGGGTGTGCGGTAGCGAAAGTACGGGAACACGGGCCGGAACAGCAGCTGTTGATGCCAGGCGTTGGTCCCGCCGCCGATGTCGCCGCCCATCAGGTTCGCGTTCATGGCTTCTAGATCCGGAGGCGCGCTGGCGCGGCGTCCGAGCACGAGCGCGCGAAAGCCGGGGGCCAACGCTTCGATGCGCTGCTCGACGCGATCGGCGAAGCCCTCGCGCTGCGCGTCCCAACCCGCGTCGACGTCGGACGGAACGTGCGAGTAGCAGTAGAGCGTGTGGCAGCCGTTCGGCGCGCGCGACGGATCGGCCAGGGATTGCTGGCCCACGACCAGATACGGCTCGCGCGGCAACACGCCGCTGCGCACTTCGCGTGTGAAGCGTGCCAGGTCGTCCAGGTTCTCGCTGACATGCACGACTGCGCTCTCGCGCGCTTGTTCGACTCGCCAAGGTACGGCCGCCGAGAGCGCGAAGTCGACCTTGAATGTGCCCATACCCAGCGG
>DASYCR010000040.1:0-4686 GCA_036500095.1 Polyangiaceae bacterium | reverse complement strand
TAGCAAGTACGGCAACCAACCGAACAAGGTGAGCGCGGCAACGGTCCAGAGCGAAGCCGTGCTCCGACGAGCTGCGTGCACTTGCAACAGCTCACGCAGCGGGCGCGGGCCCCGAGCCAGCAGCCGGTGGCGCAAACCGCTCGGCAGGCGGGCGCGCAAGACGAGCACCATCGTCGGCAAAGCAAGCGCAATCAGGACAATGCCAAAGGTTGGCCGACCGCGCGCCAGCTCGAGCACGCCCAACGCGGCGATCGAGCTGCCGACGATCGACGTGCCGAGTTGCTCCACGTTCAAGCGCAGCATGCTCGTTCCACTCAAGCCGGGCAGAGGCTTGCTCACTTGGTAGGCTATGCCGAAAACGCGGCCCGGCAGATAACGCAGCAAGTTAGCGACCAGGATCAGGCGCAAACAAGCGCCATATGCGAGCGCTACTCCGCCATAGCCGCGCGCCAGGATCCGAAAGATAACGACGGAAACGAAGATGCCGCTGCCGAGCAGGATCGTGCAGAGTCCGAGCCAGCCCGCTCTAGCCGCGCTGAACGGCGATACATACGGCAGCACGCGCGGCAAATCGCTGCGCGCGACGTACACGACGTACACCGCCGCGCACAGACCCAGCAGAAACCGCAACGCGACGAGCAGCGGGCGCGCCACGAAGGACGTCTTCGGCGGCGTCGCGTTGGCCATTCTAGAGCGTATCGCATAACCTCACGAGCAAGTAAGGAGCTCTAGGCACGCGCGAAGCGCGTGAGGGGGGAGAAAAATGGCGCAGGCATTTTTCTGGGGGCGGGACGCCCCCGAGGACAGAGCTAGAGCAGCGCTGCGAAGCAGCGCAGCGGGCGAAGCCCGCCTCATGACCAGCGAAGCTGGTTGTGAGCTACGCTCTAGCTAGCGTCGCGCGGAGCTGCGACGAAGCTCGGCGAGTACCGCCAGCATGTCGTCCGGCATCGGTTGCTCGAAGCGCAGCGGCCGCTCGGTCTCCGGATGATTGAAGCCAAGCTCCTGCGCATGGAGCATCAGCCGCGGGGCGGGTAGGAGAGTGCCGCGGAATCCTTTGCTGTAAACGCGCTCGCCGAGAAGCGGGTGGCCGGCCTCGGCCAGGTGAATCCGGATCTGATGCGTGCGGCCCGTCTCCAAACGACACTCGAGCAAGCTCGCTAGGCCGAGCGACTCGAGCAGCTGGATGTGCGTGGTCGCGACGCGGCCGAGCTTTGGGTTGTCCGTCGAGCCGCGGCGGCCGTCGCCGCGATCGGGCACGAGGCGCGTCGTGAATGTGCGACTCTCGAGCTTGCCGTGCGCGATCGCGCGGTAGCGCCGGTGTACCGTGTGAAAGCGGAATTGGTTTTTGAGCGCACGCATGGCGGCGAGCGTGCGCGCAAACACGACCAGGCCGGACGTCTCCTTGTCGATGCGATGCACGACGCCGAGCGGCGCCTCGCGGCGGCCGCGCTGCGTGGTACCCGAAGGGGTGCCGAGCTCGGCGCGCACGAGCTCCGACAACGTGCCGGGCTCGTCTTTGTACGGTACCGTGCTGATGCCGGCTGGCTTTTGCACTACCACCACGTGCGCGTCGACATACACGAACGCTCCGCGCGGCAGCACGGAACTCTGCTCGCGCCGCCTGGCGGTCATCGAGATCTCGATCCTGGCACCAGCGCGCACGGGCCGCTGCGGGTTTCGCTCCGGCTCGCCGTCGACGCTTACTTTGCCGGTCTCGACCAAGCGGCGCACTTCAGCCCAACTTGCGCCCGGGTGTGCGGTGCGCAGCACGCGGTCGAGCAATTGCTCCTTTGGCCCCGCGGGCGCGACGATCCGCGTGTCGCGAAAGAGCACGCGCGCCGGGCCGCTCACCTGCGCATGCTCCAGCGCGGCTTGACGTGCACCTTGAGTACGTCTCCATAAAGCACGATCTGCGCGCAATGATCCATTTTGTCGTTGCCGGCGTAGCCACGCACGTGAAAGTTCGCCTTGCTGTAGCGCAAGATCAGATCCATTCCGGCTGGCCCCGTGCCGTGCACCGCGTGCGGCGTACCGCCGACCTCGTGAATCAAGTAACTCGCTGTTTCGGTCGTTGACGCGTAGTCGGGCGGAATGATCGACGAATGACTGACGAACATCAGGCGATCCCCGCTGGCCGCCAGCTTCGCGAAGGCGGTAAACGGCGCGATCTGTTGACCGTTGATGGCCGGCCCCGTGTACCCGCAGTGTAAGCCGTCGAGTAGGATCACGGTGTCTACGCGCTTTTTCGCGTAGTCCTGACCCAGGATCCATTGCAGTGCGCCGTAGCCTGCGCTCCACGCGCTCAGGCCGATCAGCCGCGCGTGCGCGCTGTCGCGCCCCGCCTTTTTTGCAACCGCTCGCTCGATGCTGTCGACCAGCCGCGGAAATACGTCAGGCGCCTGGAAAGCCGTCTCATACGAACCCGAGCCGAGGCCGAGATCGATACCGACCAGCACGGCGCGATCCATGACCTTGACCCATTCTTTGCGCGCGGGCTCGTGGCCGTGAAAATGGATCATCACGTCGAAGTCGCCGTTGCTCTTCACCCCGCCGTGGAGCGGCATGATGAACTGGCCCATGGTGATGCCCTGCTCCCAGTGACCGTAGTTGCCGAAGCCGGGGTCGGGCGTGTCGCACGGGTTGATTCCGCGCTCCTCCACCGTTTTCTGCACTTGCGTTTCCGGCGCAGGCTTCGGAGCCACGAACGGCGCCGGAGGCTGCTCAGCACGTAGCTCGACGGCCGGAGCGATGCCTAGCAACGAGCCGACCAGCAAGCACGAGCGCTAGAGCCGCATGTCGAACCTTATTACTTCACGCGGGCTCTTGCTGCGTGCTGCAGTGAATCGTGCCGAGCCCGAGCACGAAGTCCGTCGAATGGATACCGACCACCCGGCGCCCTGGAAACAACTCGGACAAGATGCCGAGGGCCCGCCGATCTTGTACGTCGTTGAAGGTGGGCACGAGCACCACGCCGTTGCCGATGTAGAAATTGGCGTAGCTCGCCGGCAACCGCTGCTTCGCAAACACGAGCGGCGCTGGCATGGGTAACGAAATCACCTCGAGCTTGCGACCCCGCGCGTCGCGCGCGCCGCGCAGCCGCTCGGCCGCCGCCGCGAGCACGCGGTGATTGGGATCACCACGATTGTCTTCGCGCGCGAGCACGACTTTCCCGGGCGCCACGAAGCGGCAAAAATCGTCGATGTGACCCGCCGTGTCGTCGCCCGCGATGCCGCGTTCGAGCCAGAGCACTTTTTCCGCCGCCAGGTACTCGCGCAACACGCGCTCGCTGCCAAGCTTACCGACCTCGCGGTTACGCGCCTGGCGTCCGTCGAGCAGGCACTCTTCGGTGGCGAGCAACGTGCCCTCACCGTCGACGTCGATCGCGCCGCCCTCGAGCACGAAGCGCCGCGCGCGGCCGCTCACGTCGGTTTCCGGGAGCGCTATCGGCAAATCCTGGGCGAGCGCCACGGCCATGCCCGCCTGCTCGTCGCGGCGATGATTGGGGTAGCGGGCCCAGCCGTTGAAGCGCCACTTCACGAGTGCGCGCTCGCGTCGCTTGCCGCGCCCGCGCGTTACGAACAGCGGCAGAAAATCGCGCGTCCAAGAGCGATCGGTCGGACAGCGAAAGAAATCTACGCGCGACGAGTCCACGCCGGCCTTCGAGAACGCCTGTTTTGCGAGCTTTTCACCGGCGGCATTCGACACGATCAGTCGAACCCGTTCGTGCTCCTGCAGCTGCCGCGCGATCTCGGCGAACACCCAGGGTATGGCCGCGAATTTCCCCGGCCAGTCCTGGGGCTCGTGCGGCCAGGCCAGCCAGGTCGCGGCGTGCGGCTCCCACTCGGCAGGCATCCGAAAACCGCGCGCCGACGGCGCATGTTGAACCTGCGACCCCTGCTCGGTCGAGCGTCGCGCGCGCGACGTCATTGCTTGCGATCCGAGAAGCGCGCGGTCAAATCGCTATAGGCATCGATGCGGCGGTCGCGGAAAAACGGCCAGTTCTGGCGCACCCACTCCGAGCGCGCCAGGTCGCACTCCACGACCAACACTTCTTCCTGCTCGTCGGCTTCCGCCAGCACCACGCCGAACGGATCGCACACGAACGAGTGCCCCCAAAAATCCAAGCCCCCGTCAGGCGGCCCTTCGTGCCCCACGCGGTTGACGGCGATCACGAACACGCCGTTGGCGATCGCGTGACTGCGTTGCATGGTTTGCCAGGCGGACAGCTGAGCCGCGCCGAATTCGGCTTTTTCCTTGGGATGCCAGCCGATCGCCGTCGGATAGACGAGCATCTCCGCGCCTTGCATGGCGGTGAGCCGCGCCGCCTCCGGATACCACTGGTCCCAACAAATGAGCGTGCCGAGGTTCCCCACGGGCGTTTCGATGCTGCGAAAGCCGAGGTCTCCGGGTGTGAAATAGAACTTCTCGAGAAACAGCGGATCGTCCGGAATATGCATCTTGCGGTACACGCCGAGCGTGTCCCCGTTCGGCCCGACCACGGCCAGGCTATTGTGATAGAGGCCCGCCGCTCGTCGCTCGAAGATCGGAACGACCACGCTGACCGCGCAGGCCTTGGCCACTTGAGCCACGGCTTGCACGGTCAGGCCGTCGAGCGGTTCAGCCAGCTCGAAGAACGCGGTATTTTCTTCCTGACAAAAGTAGGGCGACGCAAACAGCTCTTGCAGG
>DASYCR010000039.1:0-8474 GCA_036500095.1 Polyangiaceae bacterium | reverse complement strand
GAATTCCGGCTTGAACGCGGCGAATGCGCCGGTCTGCGCGTCGATCAAGCCGGGACGGTTCAACACGACACCGAGAGCGCCGCCACCCTGTTTTGGGATCCAGCGCGCAACGCTCGGCGGACTCACGATCGCATCGCTCTTGGCGGTTTGTGCGGGCGCGCTCGGCGCCGGCGCATCGACGATCGCGGGCAGTCGCTTTTCGACGTCGTAGCTGACGAACACGCCGTCTTGACCGCGCACGCAAACCGATGTGGCAGACGGCGTCCCGTCGCAGCGACCTTCGACCAGGAATACGCCGCCCGCGACGTCCATGCGCGCCTCCGCGGGAAAGCGCAGGACCTCGCGCGGGCGTTCGCCGAGCACGTCCGCAAACAACACGCTGCCATTGCTCGAGCTGCTGCAAGCCATCAAGGGCGAACCTGGACCGGCCACGTCGAGCAGCCGGCAGTCGAGCTCGCTCGGCGCGATCGCGCGCGTCGTGCTTACGAGCGCGCCGGTCGCGAGGTTCACAGTCGCGACCGCGCCGCGCACGGCGACGCCAGCCAGCCCCGCAGCGAGCGGCACGCCGTACTGGACTGCTCGTTCGAGCGGTGAATCCGCAAACGGCCAGCCCGGATCCAGCGGCGGACGCGGCGGCGGCCGTTCCTGTATGAACGTGTTTGCCGCGGTAAACCGCAGGCGGGAGCCGGATTCGAACACGACGAATGGATCGTTACCCTCGCACAGCACGTTGAGCGCCACCTCGCTGCCCGGCATGGCGAGCGGCGCATAGCTCTTGCCCGAGTTGAGCGAGAACGCGACGCTGCCGTCCTCCAAGAGCGCGAGCGCGCGATGATCGTGCGCGGCGATGTCCACCAGGAACGGCGGCTGCGCCCGCACGCGGTTCTTGGCGCGCAGATCGAACGCGACACGCTGCCGCTCGACTCCCCAGATCAGAGCAAAGTTCGGTCCGAACGAAACCGAGCTCGGCTGAAAGCCGAGCGTGGCGAGCGGCTTGAGCTGGCCGAGAAACGTATCGGCGCGGTAGAGGGCATGCTGATTCCAGAACAGGAAACCGCTCCCCTGAAAATCCGGGATGCGCGCGCCGCCTTGCAGCGGAGGCTCCGTAACGCTGGTTGCCAGCGTGAGCCCGCCGAGCTCCATCGCAGCGCGCACGCCGCTGAGCAAAATACCCGAGTCAACCGTCTCGTCGCTGGCGAACGGGCTCTTGGCGAGCGCGCTCGGTGCGAGGCGATAGCCGACTTGCTTGCCCAGCGCGCTGCCCGGTGGCGGCCCGGGCGGCGGAGGCGGCCTCTCGAACGGCAAGGCCGGCTGCGGACGCGCGTGCGCACACGCGACGAGCAACGCGCACGACGCGACCAGCAGCTTCGAGCGAAAACCCACGAGCCCGACGATAGTCGAGCGCGCCGCGACGCGGTAGGGCGCTAGTTCAGCCGCGCGCCGAGCGGGTGCCCATGATTGAGCGGGCCGTAACCCGAGCCGAAACCGGGCGCGGTACGGATCGCTTCGAGCAGGTATTGTTCGGCGCGCTTGACGGCGTCGCGCAGGGTAAAGCCGAGGCCGATGCCGGTGGCGATCGCCGATGAGAGCGTGCAGCCGGTGCCGTGCGTGGAGCGCGTGTTCTGGCGCGGGTGCTCGAAGCGCGCTTCTTCACCGTCGGCGGTGCGCAGCAGATCGACGATCAGGTCGCCGTCGAGGTGCGCGCCCTTGACGAGCACGGCGCTCGCGCCGAACGCGAGCAGGCGATCGGCCGCGCGCTCCATGTCGCTCACGCGATCGATCTTCACGCCCGAGAGCACCTCGGCCTCCGGCGCGTTCGGCGTGATCAAGGCGGCGATCGGCAACAGGCGCTCGACCAGCGCGATGCGCGCGTTCTCCGAAAGCAGCGGCGAGCCGCCCTTGGCGATCATCACCGGATCGACGATCAGCGGGATGCTGCGCGCGCGCGCCTCGAGGCAGGCGGCCACGGCGCTGACGATTTCCGCCGAGTGCAGCATGCCCGTCTTGATCGCGTCCGCGCCGATATCCGTCAGCACGACCGAGATCTGCTCCGCGACGAAACCTGGGTCGACGCCGACCACACCGAACACGCCGCGTGTATTTTGGGCCGTCAGCGCCGTGATCGCCGTCGCCGCGTAGCCGCCGAGCGCCGTCACGGTTTTGATGTCTGCCTGAATTCCTGCGCCCCCGCCGGAATCCGAGCCGGCGATGACGAGCACGCGTCCTCGCGGTTCAAGGCGTTCCGACTCTCGCACAGGACTACCGCGGCCAGCCATGTAGCCGAAGGTTCCCACAGGGTGAAAGGCGGGTCTAGTAGCGTCTGCGCAGGGTCTGTATGCTGCGATACTGAGCGTGACCCTGCCGAACGTCGCAGCAGAAGCCCAAGGCCCCTTGGGTAAACTGGTAGCGGACCGCTATCGCATCGAGGCATTGATCGGCATGGGCGGCATGAGCGCCGTGTACCGGGCCACCGATCGCGACGGAGAGCCGCGCGCCCTCAAGTTGCTTTTCCCCGAGCTGATCCCGTTCGAGGCCAAACAGCGCTTCGAGCGCGAGGCGTCGATGGTGAGCGGCCTGACGCACGCGCACGTGGTGCCGGCGCTCGCCGCCGGTTTTTCGGAGGAGCTCCGCACCTACTACCTGGTGATGCCGCTGCTCAACGGGCTCGACGTCGACGCCCTGCTCGAAAAGCTGGGCGCGCTCGACCCGGTCGCCGCCGTGCGCATGGCGCTACAAGCGGCGCGCGGCATCGGCGCGGCGCATCGCATCGGGGTCGTGCACCGCGACGTCAAACCGAGCAACCTGATGCTCGATCGCGACGGCGAACAGACCGTCGTCAAGGTCGCGGATTTCGGGATCGCCAAACGACTGAGCTCACCCGAGCAATCGCTGACCACCACCGGCGCACGCCTCGGCTCGCCCGACTACGCCTCGCCCGAGCAACTGCACGACGCCAAACACATCGACGAACGCGCGGATATTTGGGGGCTCGGCGCGACGCTCTATCACATGCTGAGCGGGCTCGCGCCGTTCTCGCACCTCGAGTCGCTCTCGGATCTGATCGAAGCCATTTGCAGCGACGATGTCCCGCATATTCAGGATCGGGCGCCCTGGGTCGAGCCCAAGCTCGCGAAGGTCGTCCATCGTGCTCTCAGTCGCGATCCGAATCGTCGCTACGCCACGATGGAGGACTTCGCGGACGCCCTGCGCCCGTTCTCGGACAACGACGAGCAGCTCGCGGAGGCGCGCATCACCGCCGTGGCCAGCCTGCTGCGGCATCACAGCGCGCCGCGCGCCGTGCTCGGCCTCGAGTCCGAGCGGCCGCCGCCGATGCCGCAGAAGCTCGCCGATCCGCTGGCGCTCGAAGGCCAATCGCTGAGCGGGCGCTATCGCGTGCGCAGCCTGATCGGCAAAGGCGGCATGGGCTCCGTGTACGAGGTCGAAGACGAACGCGGCGCCTTGTTCGCGGCCAAAGTGATCTCGACCGGCATGACCGGCGCGGCGCCGAACGCTCTACAACGCTTTGCCCGCGAAGCGCGCGCCGCCAGCGACATCGCGAGTCAATACGTCGTACGCACCGTCGACACCGGCACGGACGAGCGCTTGGCGATGCCCTTCATCATCATGGAGCGCTTGCACGGCGTGGAGCTATCGAGCGTGCTGAAAAAGCACGGCGCGCTCGAGCCGGAAGTCGCGGTGCGGCTCATCTTGCAAGCCGCGAGCGGCGTGGCCGCGGCCCATGCGCGCGGCGTGATCCACCGCGACATCAAGCCCGCCAATCTGTTTTTGGACATCGACGCGGACAGCTGTGAAGTGACCGTCAAAGTCTGTGATTTTGGCGTGGCCAAGCGCACGCGCATGAACGAACCGAGCGCCATTTCCAGCCACTTCAGCCTCACGCGCACCGGCGGCATGCTCGGTTCGCCGATGTACATGTCCCCCGAGCAGACCAAAAACGCCAAATCGGTGGACGAACGCAGTGACGTCTGGAGCCTCTCGGTCGTGCTGTGGGAGGCGCTCAGCGGCCAGCGCCTGTGGGGCGGCCAAACCTCGCTCGGCGAACTGATCATCGCCATTTGCACCGAGCCGATCGCCGAGCTCGACGTAGTCGCGCCCTGGATCCGCTTCGAGCTCGCGCGCGTCGTGCACCGTGGCCTCGAGCGCGACCCCAACCAACGCTACCAGACCGTCAACGCCCTGATCGAAGCGCTCGAACCCTTCGCCGGCGGTTCTCGCCAAGTCCTCGACACCGAGCTCGTCGGCATGAGCGACGAAGCCCGCAGCCAGCTCGAAGTCAAAGTCCTGCTCACCGACAGCGCCCAGCGCAAAATCAAAAACCTCGCCAAAGGCGGCCGCGGCGATCCGTCCCTGCCGCCCACGCGCGGGAACCCACCGAGCTCCCCCCGCGCCTCCACGCAACCCGACCCCTCCCTGCGCGCCTCCGCCCGCGCCTCCACCCAACGCCCCCAGCGCGCCACCCCACGCCCAACCGCTCCCCCCGCCGCATCCATCTCACTGCGCGGCATCCTGCTGACCGCAGTGCTCGGCATGCTCGCGGCACTGGCGGCTTACTTCTTGGCGCGCGGGTGAGCGCTGGGCGCGCAACGCATTGCGGCGGTCGTGCTAAAACGCGCCACGACCACCAAGGCCCCTTGGCGGAACGGCAGACGCAGAGGATTTAAAATCCTTTGATCGAAAGATCGTCCCGGTTCGAGTCCGGGAGGGGCTACTGAGACCGCTGTTCAGCGGCGTGCTGATTCAATACACCCACTTTTCATGGCGCGCCGGCAGTCGATTCAATAGCTGCCGCGTCTCTCGCCAATTCGGCAGCATCCGGTCCATGATCGCCACAAACCGCGCGCCGTGTTTGCGCTCCTTCAAGTGCGCGAGCTCATGCACCACGATGTACTCTAGGCACTCGCGCGGCTTCTTCGCGAGCTCGGTATTGAGGCGGATGGTGCGAGCGGGCGGATTGCAGCTGCCCCACTTGGTTTTCATGTGCTGGATGTAGAAGCCCGCGGTGGTGACTTTGAGGCGGCGCTCCCAGGCGTGGAGAAGAGGCCGAGCGGCCTCTCTTAGGAGCTGGCGGTACCAGGCGGCGATGACGGCGTCGCGAGCTGTTTCGTCCAGACCGGGGCGGACATGGAGCAGCAGCTTGGTCGGGCGCAGGTCAACCTGGGGAGGCGCGTCGCGCTCGACGACCTTGAGCAGCACGCGACGACCCCACACGTAGTGGCTCTCGCGTTCGATGTACTCGCGAGGCGTCTCGCGCGCTTGCTCGCGCAGCTTCCGCTGTTGCTGTCGAATCCAGCCAAGCTTCGAGATCGTGAAGAGCCGGATGGTGTCGAGGCTCATGCGCGCGGGCGCGGCGACGCGCACCACGCCAGCGGGCGGGTACACGCTCAGATGCACATGCTTGATGTCCTTGCGGACGACGTGGAGCTTGGTGCCGCCGAGGTCGATGGTCGTGGGCATCAGTATTCGCGTTGCTGGAGGATAATCAGAAAAACGCGCTCGACTTCTTGTGGGTCGTCGTTCAAAAGTGGGAGGAGCGCGCGCTTGATCTCGTTTTCGCGCGCTTGGTGACCGCGCCATTGGTCGGGACGGACGCGTTTGACGGCCTCGTCGATTGCAAGCGCCAGCGCTAGGCGAGCGTCCCAGCCCGGCTTGGTGGGCGGCCGGTGCTTGTCCTTGAAGCTGCCCATCGTCCGGTCGCCGAGGTTGTTGTACAGCGCACGCCGTGCCGGGCTGCTCTTCAGCACCTCGGGCGTGTCTTCCGCCTGCCCGCGTTGCACCTGCTGGGCGAGGGCTGCGATGCGCCGCAGGTACTCCTCGTAGTCGATGCGCTTGGCTTTGAGGTCAGCCAGGATTTCCTCGAGCAGCGACGACATGCGGTCGTAATAGGCGGGATCATTCAAGTGTTCCTTGATGATCTTGCTGCGCACGTTGTTGGCGATCGTCTCGGCGACGGCGTCTTTGTTGTTCTTGATCCCGCTCGGCAGGTTGCGAATTGCGTCCGCGATGCCGGATTTTACGATCAGCTCCAGCAAAGGAAGGTCGCCGAAAGGAGAGATGACGCGCGGCTGCGCGGCCTCGATGTAGGTATCGATCAGGTGCCGCATGTCGGCCTCGTACGCTTTGAGGTCGATCGTTTCGCCGCTCGCCTTGCGGATGATCTCGCGTAAATCCAGGTACCTCTGCAGATCGCGCTTGATGCGCGTCACGTCCCCGAGCGAGTAGCCAGCGGCTTCGAGATCGTCAGCGATGGCGGCGTAGGCGCGGACGAGCGTAACGGTTGCCTTGTACAGCGTAACGCGCTGCGGCTCGCGCTCAGCGAGCTCTTCCGGGATCTCGCTGTTGCCGCAGAAATAGTGGATGTGCTCGAGCTCGCCCTTGGGCGGCGCGACCGGCTCGCACAGCAAGCCGAGAGCCTCGAGCGCCGACTCCAGCCGTTCGCGGCCCTTACTCAGCCGGTCCTGCAGCAGCACTTCTGGCGTCGCACCGCCCGCACTGTGGTCGAGTTCGGCCGAGTACACGGCAATCGCGGTTTCGACGCGCGGAAAGAGATCCTTGTAGTCGACGATGTGACCGACGGTCTTGTCGTCACCATCCAGCCGGTTTACGCGGCAAATGGCCTGAAAAAGACCGTGATCCTGCATGCGCTTGTCGATATACAGGTAGCTGCAGCTGGGCGCGTCGAAGCCCGTCAGGAGCTTGTCCACCACCACCAGGAGCTTCATGTTAGCGGGCTGCTGCTTGAAGAGGCGCTTGGCGTTGTCCTCGTAGACCTCGGTCTTGGATTTGCCGGGCTGCGCCGTCACGCCCTGAAGCAGCGCCGTGTAGGTGTTGTACAGAAACTGCTTGTCGGTCTCGGTGTTGGCGCCCGTTTCCTCGAGCGTCACGTCTTTGGTTTGCGGGTTGTACGAGGTCACGACGGCGCATTTGCCTTTGAATACCGTCTTCTGCAACAGCTCGAAGTATTTGCACGCCTCGTAGATGCTCGAAGCAACCAGGATCGCGTTGCCGCGCTCGTCCGAGAGGCGCGGTTTGACGGCAAAGTCGTATACGATGTCGTTCACGACGCGCTCCATGCGCGAGCGCGAGCTGAGCACGCTCTGCATCGTGCCCCATTGCTCGCGTAGCGCAGCCTTTTGCCAGTCGTTTAGCCCACGCGTCTTGGCATCGAACCAGGCGTCGATTTTGTCCTGCGAGCCGAGGCTCTGCTCGATGTCGCGCGCTTCGTAGACCAAATCCAGCACGACGCCGTCGTCCACCGCCTCGCTGAATTTGTAGGTGTGGACGTAGTCGCCGAACACCTCGAGGCTGGTCTGCGCGTCTTTCTTTAGCAGCGGCGTGCCGGTGAAGCCGATGAATACGGCGCTGGGCATCAGGGCCTTCATGGTGCGGTGCAGCTTGCCGCTCTGGGTGCGGTGGCACTCGTCCACGAACACGAACACCTCCCCCACGGTCTTGGGCGGCGCCGCCGCCAATTCCTTGATGAACGCCTCGAAATTGTCGCCGCCCTTCTGCCCGAATTTGTGCACCAGGGAGCAGAGCAAACGCGGCGTGGCCTGCCCGAGCTGGTTCAGAAGCTCCTGACCGCTGCTCGTGCGCTTGATGGGCTCCCCCGCTTCGGTGAACACGCCCTCGATCTGTTTGTCGAGCTCGTCGCGATCGGTGACGATCACCACGCGCGCCTTGGGCTTGTTCTCGAGGATCCATTTGGCGAGCAGCACCATCACGATGCTCTTGCCGCTGCCCTGCGTATGCCAAATGATACCGCCGCGGTAGGCGTTGACGCGCTGCTGCGCAGCCTTGATGCCGAAGTACTGATGCACGCGCGGCAGCTTCTTGATGCCGCCGTCGAACAGCACGAAATCGTGCATCAGCTCGAGCAGCCGCCGCTTCTCGCACATCTTGAGCAAGTATTTGTCGAGCTTGAAGCGCGTGTTGTCGGCTTCATCCTCCTTCCACTTCAGAAAATACTTCTCCTGCGTGCCAATGGCGCCGTACTCGAGCCCCTCCGAGTCATTGCCCGCGAAAATGAGCTGCACCGTGCTGAAGAACCACGCGTTGAACGCCGGCTCCTGGTTCGAAAGGCTTTGTCGAATCCCAATCCCGAGCGACGAGCGGCTATTTTTCAGCTCGATCACGCCAACGGCAATGCCGTTCACGTACAGCACCAAGTCTGGTCGACGCTCGGCGTTGCCACGCAGCGTGACCTCCTCCGCGATACCGAAATCGTTGGCGTCGAGGTGCTCCCAATCGACCAGCTTGACCGTCTCGGTGACCTCGCCCGCTTCGATCTTCACTGGAACGCCGTAGCGGAGCAAGCTGTAGACGGCCTTGTTGTTGTCGTAGAGACTGCGATTCGCGTTGTCCGCTTCGACGCGCAGCAAGTAGAGCGCGCGGCTCGTTTGCTCGGGCGAATAGCCGGCTTTCTTCAGGTGGGCGGTAAGCAGCGACTCGTCGAT
>DASYCR010000038.1:0-9063 GCA_036500095.1 Polyangiaceae bacterium | reverse complement strand
TAACCGGCGAGCCCGACCAGAAACACGACGCCGCCCGCGCCCGCGACGATCAACGGCAGAACCGGGCGCTTGCCTTGGGGCTCTGAAGTCGGCGCGGGGGTCCCGCCCACTGGGGGTGTCGTCGTCGGCGCCTGCACGGGAGGAGGGGGCTGGGTCACCGGGACGGGCGTGGCCTTCTCAGCTTCGATCTGCCTTTTCATGGCCTCGATGCGGCGCTGAATTTGTTCGTGCTCGGCGCTGTTCGGCTCGCGCATCTGAAACGTTTCGAGCGCCACGACGGCGTGGCGCTTCTGGCCGTTGAGCTCGTACGCGCGCGCGAGGTTTTTGAGCAGCGCGTTGGCCGTGCAGTCGCGGCGATAGGCGTCTTCCCAGTACGTGATGGCGCGTGGATAGTCGGCTTCGTCGAACGAAGCGCTGCCGGCTTGAAACGCACCTTTGGCGGCGCCGACTTCGTTGTCGGTGGGTTGCTTGGTGCACTCGAGGTACGGCTTGGGCTCGTCTTCAGCGCGTGCGAACGCGGGGCTCAACACGAGCCCGCAGGCTACGAGCCATTGGCAAAGGTTACGGCGCATTCGCTCAATCTTTCCGGAAACGAGAGGAGTGAGGCCGCTTAGCATAGGTGCAATCGGCTCGGGACCTCAAATCCCGTGTGTTCAAGGGGCGGTTCGAGCGCGCCGGCCGCACGGCCAGGCCGGATATCGCCCGTTCCAGATAGCGCCGACAAGCTGAGGCTCGAGCTCGGAATCGCGGGTTCGCAAGTCTTGTATCGCGCCTCGATCCGGAGTCTTGTGAGCTCCGTGCGCCTGAGATTTTTCGTCGAGCGAGGCGGGCTCCTCGTGCTCGCGTTCGCGCTGTTGAGTCTCGTCTGCTTGCACCTGGCGAGCGCCGGCACGAGCGACGGTAAGCGGCTCGAAGAAATTCGCTCGCAGATGGAGAAGGGGCAAGGCTTCTACGTCGCGGGCAACTACCCGGCGGCCGCCGACGTGTTCGAAAGCGGCTACAAGACGTATCCGTATTCCGCGTTCCTCTTCAACGCGGGCGTCTGCTACCAAAAGCTCGGCGACGCGGAGCACGCGCTCGCGCGCTTCAACGAGTACCTCAAGGTCGATCCGAACGCGCCAGACGCCGACAAGGTGAAGCAGCGCGTGGGCACGCTCGAAGCGGCCTTGGCGGCGCAAAAGGCCGCGGCCGTCCCGCCTGTCGTCGACGCGGGGGCCGCTGCTGCCGCGGACGCCGGCGTCGCGCCCACGCCGCCCACGCCGATCCTGGTGCCCACGGCCGATGACCAGAATGCGATGAAGTCGCTGGTGGTGATCGAAACCGAGCCGGACGGCGCGCCGCTCACGCTCTACGCGCCACTCGACGCGAGCGCGCCCCCGTTCAGGGGCGGCTCGCCGAATCCCGGCTGGAAGGCGATCGTGAGCACGCGCTCGCCCGCGAATTTGACGCTCGACGTCGGCAAATATCACGTGGTGATCGACAAGTACCGCGACTTCAACCCGAGCGAGACCGACATCGACGTGTCGCCCGGCCACGTGCACCAGCTGAAAGCGGACCTCTCTCAGGGGCAATTCATGGCCTTCCTGCGCGTGTCCGCCAACGTCACAGGCGCCTACGTGTGGCTCGACGACAAGCTCAAGCAGACGCCGATTTGGGGCACCACCCCGCACGGTGAACTCGTCTCGAGCGGTCAGCACAGCGTGCTGATCGAAGCGCCCGGCTTCGAGCCGCTGCTCGCGCCCGTGACCCTCAGCCACGGCGAGCAGAAGGAGTGGCAGGTCACGCTTTCACGCGTTGGCTACGGCGTGTTGCGACTCGACTCCAACGCGCCCGAGTTCAAGGTGCGCGTCGACGATCAACCGAAGGGAGTCTGGCGCAGCGGCGAGCCGCCGCTCGACGTGCGCGCCGATGCCGGAAAGCACCGGCTCACGGTCAGCGCTGCGGGCCGCAAGACGTTCGACGCGGAGATCGACGTACCGCGCGGGCAAGTGCTGCCCACGCACGTCAAGCTGATGCCCAAGTTCGGGCGCGGCCCGGCCTGGACGCAGGCCGTGCTGGGCGCGGTGGTGCTGGGTGCGGCGATCGTCGTGGGCAATGAATCGAATCGCTTGCACGATCAGCTGCAAGCCGATCGCTCGGCCGGCGTGCTCGAACAGACCGACAGCCGTGCCACGCGCGGCAAGTGGTTCGCGGTCGGCGCGGACATTGGTTTCGTGGCGGCGGGCGCGCTCGGCGGTCTCGCGACGTACAACTTCATTCGCGACCCGCTGCCCGAATCGACGATCAGCACGGACAAGCTGCTCGAGTTCGACGATCCGATGAAGGCTCGCCCCACCGCGCAACTGCCACCCGGCGCGGCGTGTACGGAACGCGTCGCCGGTTCCGGCCCTGCGCGCGAACCGGGCTGGCCCTTCGGAGGGCGCTTCTGATGCGGCTCTGCGCTCCGGCTCTCCGCTTGCTCGCCACGCTGTCGTTGCTGTCGCTCGGCTGCTCCTGGTCGCGCTTCAGCGACGACACCAGCAATGCACCGGTGGTCTTGCTGCAAAAGCCCGGAAAGATCTCGGGCTTTGGCGCAGCGTTGGCGACCACCCACGACGCGAGCGGCGCCGCGCTGCTGGTCGCCGGCTCTGCGGGCTCGCTCTACAACTTGGGCACGGGCGACAGTCCGGGCTTCGACGCGATCGACATCACCTATTGCGACCCGTCCTCGGAGCAATGCTCGGCCAGCATTCCGTTGGCGGGTCTGCCGTCCGCGCTCGGTCCCGGCACGAGCGTTCACTCGCCGCGCTGCTTCATTGGTGGCGCCGGCAGTCTCGGCGGCAAAAATGGCTTCATCGTGCGCTGCTCCGACGCGGTCGAGTTCGTGCTGCCGATGCCGAGCTCACCTGCGCAGCAGCTCACGTTCGATTTGAGCGTGCAACAGGCTGACGACACGTCGAGCGTCGCCGACGGCAGCGCGGATCCGTCCGTGCTCGCCACCGGCTCGACGAGTCGCTCCGTGCGCGACGCTTGGTTCTATCCGCCCGGCCTGGCGAGCTTCGGCTCTTTGACGATGCCGTCCGACCTTGCGCAAGCTCTCGGCACGGACGCGAGCTACGGCACGACGCTCGCGGTATTGGTCGTCGGTGGCGCGCGCATCTACGCGGTTGGCGCTCCGACCAGCGGAGACGTGCTTTTGTGGCGCAGCGACGGTGGCACCGCGTCGGCGTTCCTCGGCTGTTTGGGCGGCGTAGCGGGGTTTGGCCGAGCGCTAGCGAGCGGCAAGGTCAATCGCGACGCCGACGACGACTTGGTGCTGTCCGACGCGGACAACGTACACGTACTCGACGGCCGTGTGCTCAGCACTCTGCCGGAAACGAGCGCGTCGGTGTGCTCGTTCTCCGCGCTGCCGGCGGGCGCGTTGCTCGGCTCGTTCTCCTGCGGTTCGAGTAAAAGCCTGAGTGACTGCGCAGCGTCGAGCTTCGGGGCGTCGCTGGCCGTCGGTGATCTCGACGGTGACGGCGACGGTGAGGTGATCGTCGGCGCGCCCGGCATGACCGTGCGTGGCAAGCACAACGCGGGCGCGCTGCTGGTCTTCGACGTCGAGCGCCCTAGCGACACGCTGTTCGCCGACGCCAAGTTCTTGTCCTCGGCCGAGGAGGGGGATGGCCTCGGCACCGCGCTGTGCGCGCCGCACCTCGCCGACCGCGACGTGATCGCGGCAGCCGGTCCGAGCAGCGGCAAGGTGGCGCTCTTCTACTGCTCGTCACTCTTGGCCCCCGGGAAGGGTGGCGAGCGCTGCCCGTAGATCTCGGGAAACCAGGCGCTCAGGTGACCGATGGGTGGGCGCATGGCAGAATCGAAGGACACGATGGCCCGGCTCGAGCGACTTGAACGCGACTCCAGCGACGTCAAACGCACGCTCGGGCGCATCACGAGCCTCCTCGTGGATCACAGCGAGCGCTTCGACATTGTCGGCGCTCGCATCGATCGTCTCAGCGATCGGGTCGATCAGCTCGGGGATCGCGTGGATCAGCTCGGGGATCGGCTTAGTGAGCGACTCGACCGCTTGATCGCCGTCAGCATTCAAGAGCGCACTCATTCCGTCGAGCGACTGATGGACATCGAGCGGCGCCTCGAAAAGCTCGAGAAGCGCTTCGACAGCTGAGGCGCGTCGCGATCTGGAACTGATCGCGGTCTGCCCTCCGAAGTTCACCCAAGTCGACGCTACAGCTCGACACTCCCGGGGCGCCGGGCTGGACTGAGCATTGGCCAAATCTCAAGGCTCAAACCAGAGCTCAACCAGCAGCATTCCTGGGGTGCCGGGGCGAATGCCCCGCAACGCGGCATTTCAGTTTTGGATCACCGGATCGCGGCACTGAACAGAGGCCAGAACCAAACACGAGCCGGCGGACCCGGCGCATGCTTTCCGACAGGTCGGAGTAGTCGCATGACGTTTTCCAGCCAGAACTCCACAAGAAATGTGATCAAACGCCAGGCCTGGTGCATGCGGCTACACCAAACAAAAACCCCGAAGGGGAAAATGCCACCGACTAGCCCTGCAGGGCCGTCTAAGGCACGATGGGGGTCGATGCTGCCCGAACGCAAGCAGATCTTGGTCGTCGACGACGAGCCGAATTTGAGGCGCGTGCTCAGCGCGCAGCTCGAGCGCGACGGCTACGACGTGCACACGGCGGAGGACGGCGAGCAAGCGTTGCAAATCTTGCGGGACAATCACCTCGATCTCGTGATCACCGATCTGCGCATGCCGAAGATCGACGGCATGGAGCTTCTGCGCCAAGCGGTGGCCATGGACGAGGATTTGCCGGTGGTGATGATCACCGCGCACGGCACGGTGGACAACGCGGTGGAGGCGCTCAAGACCGGCGCATTCGACTACCTGACCAAGCCCTTCGATCAGGCGGAAGTGCGCGCGATCGTGCGCAAGGCCTTGCGTACGCGCGATCTGTCGGCCACGGAAGCGTCTCGGCAGCAGCCGGACGCGACCTTTGCGGCGCGCTACGGCATCATCGGCCAGAGCCCGAGCATCATCGAGCTGTACGCCGTGCTCGATCGCGTTGCGGATACGCCGACCACGGTGCTGATCACGGGCGAGAGCGGCACGGGCAAGGAGCTCGTGGCGCGAGCGCTCCATGAAAATTCGTCGCGCCGCGACAAGCCGTTCATCAAGGTCAACTGCGCCGCGATTCCAAAAGATCTGATGGAGAGCGAGCTGTTCGGACACGAGCGCGGCGCGTTCACCGGCGCGGTCGGCTCGAAACCCGGGCGCTTCGAGCTCGCCTCCGGCGGCACGCTCTTCCTCGACGAGATCGGCTCGATTCCGGTGGAGATGCAGGTCAAACTCCTGCGCGCGCTGCAAGAGAGCGAGTTCGAGCGCGTCGGTGGCGTCAAGACGATCCACGTGGACGTGCGACTGATCGCAGCGACCAACAGCGATCTCAAGAAGGAGATCACGCAGGGCACGTTCCGCGAGGATCTCTACTATCGCCTGAACGTCGTGCCGATTCGGCTGCCGTCGCTGCGCGAACGCGGCTCCGATATTCCGCTGCTCGCGCAGCACTTCATCGACAAATTCAACACGCGACTCAAAAAGTCCGTGCTCGGCTTGGAAGAGGACTGCGAAGCTCGCCTGGTCGCCTATCCTTGGCCGGGGAACATTCGCGAGCTCGAGAACGTGATCGAACGCGCGGTCCTGTTCTCCGACGGCGCGAACCTGAAATCCAGCGATCTACCGAGCGAGATGCAAGGCGCTTCGACGCCGGAGCCTCCTTCGACCACGCCTACCGCGGACGTGGCGACGCGATCCGACGGACTCAAGGAGCAAGTCAAAGCAGCGATGAGCCGCCTCGAGCGAGAGCTGATCATCAAGGCGCTGGCGCAGACCACCGGCAACGTCACGCACGCGGCGCGCTTGCTGAAAATTTCCCGCAAAGGCCTGCAACTCAAGATGAAGGAGCTCGGGTTGCGCGAGCGCGACGAGCGCCCGGAGCCGTGACGTCTCGGGCGCTCGCCTTCGCCGGCGCCGCATTCTCCTTGCTCGCGTGCCGCGCCGAACACGACGAAAGTGTGCCGGCGCGCGCGAGCGCGTCGAACTCCGGCGCCGCTTCGATCGCTCCGCCCGCCCAGCTACCCGAGCCGCGCCAGGGCATGGCTTGGATTCCGCGTGGCCCCCTGGTCGCCGGCAGCGCCGAAGACAGTCTGCCCCGCCTCGCTGATCAGGAGATGCCCGGAGAGCAGCTGATCTTGAACGGCTTTTACATCGACGTCTTTCCGTATCCAGACGAGGACGGCGCGATTCCGATCAGCAACGTGTCGCAGAGCGCGGCGCAGGGCTTGTGTCTCGAGCGCGGCAAGCGCTTGTGCAGTGAGCTCGAGTGGGAGCGCGCGTGCAAGGGGCCCGACAATCACCGCTACGAATACGGTGACAACTACCACGCCGATCGCTGCGGCATGGGCGCTTCACCGCAGATGCGACCGGTCGGGCTGCGCGTCGGTTGTCGCAGCGACTTCGGCACGCGCGACATGCACGGCGGCGCGTTCGAGTGGACGTCGAGCGCATGGGGTCGCGGTACTACGAGCGACCTAGTCAGCGTGCGCGGCGGCAACTCGGTTGATGGTGAAGTGACGGGGCGCTGCGCGAACGCGGTCGCGCGCGCGCCGGGTCTGGCCGCGGGCAGCGTGGGTTTCCGCTGCTGCGCGGGACCGGAGAACGACGCCAAGGTCGTGTTGAACGTGAAGCGCGCCGCGCCGCTCGACCTGCGCGAGCACATGGATCACGACCTTTTGTCGCAGATCCTGAGCGCGCTGTCGGACGAGGCCAAGCGCGATCTGGGCGCGCACGGGGACCGGGCGCCCGACCGTCAGTGGCTCTGGCATCCGATCGGCAACGAGGAGCTGTACGTGACCCGGATTTGTTCCGGGCTCGGCCATAGCCCGGCCTGCGGCGTGGCGATCGACCGCGTCGTGCTGGGCAAGGTCACGGAGCTCGTGTGGGCCTCGAGCCGCCATTGGCTACCGAGCGTGGAGGTCGATCGCGACCCTCGCGATCTCTGGATGATCGGCGGCGACGCGACCGGCACGTATCAGCGACTCATCCAATACCGCTGGGGTAGCGTCGAGGTCGGCAGCGAGGAGCACCGCGCGCGACAAGCGGCACCCAAAAAGAAGAGTAAGTGACCGCGCGAGACCTCAGGCGCCGGGCTGGCACCACGTATCCATCTTGGTGATGCTGACGTGCTCGCGGCCGTCGAGCCGCTCGAGTTCGCGGTTGATCCGCTCGATCTCGCCCGCGTTGTGGCCGTCGACCGCCAGCGCCAAGCTCTTCAAGACGAGGCCCGTCGCATGCAGGATGCCTGCGTACTCCGCGACGTCCTTGGCCATCTGCTGGTTTGAAAACTGCAGCGGGCCGATCTCGATGGATAGCTGCTCATAGCGCGCGGCGGCCGCCAAGTAGGCCGCCTTGTCGCTCTTGTCGTGGGTGAGCCGCGCGATCTCGTCCAGTGCTGGATTGACCCGAGCGATCAATGCCCGGCACTGCCTGGTCTGCGTGAAGCGGCCACAGCTTACGCTGAGCAGAAAGACCCCGAATGCCAGGCGCGGGGCGAAGCGAAGAGCCAAGCTTGCCATCGGAAGAGTGGTAGAACGTATCTCACGACCGATGCGTGCTGCCAACGCCTCGATTTCTCGGCCGAGCAGGGCGCATAGCGCTCGCTGTCACGGGATGTTTGGGCTTGCATTGGGGGCGCTTTTGCTGACTAGCGCCGTCGCTTGCCGACGCGGTCCGCCGCGACGCGCTCGAACGGACCAGGCGCCGAACTCGGCCGCCGGCGCGCAGTCGTCTCCTCCGCTTTCTGCCCAGAGCGCAACGCTTCCACCCCAGCTCGTGCGTGAGCTCAAAGGTCTGCGTGCCAAGAAACTGTCGCTGGTTGCTCCGCGCGCGCCGCTCGGCGGGCTGGCGTTCGGTAAAGCTTGCCTCGCGCAGGCACTGTCGGAGAGCGTCGCGTTTCGAGATCTGACGAGCGGTGAGGCATTTGCCGAGGCGGCGATCGGCGCGCCGCGCGCGATCGCCGTGCGCCCCGGCGGGGGGCTTCTCGCGCTCGGGGCCCACGGCAGCGCGCGGCTCGAGCCCGCGGAGCGCTCGCCGCACTCGCTCGGCGCCGCGTCATTTTTCCCCGGATCCTGGCTCTTGCCGGATCTCGAGGACCGCATGCGCTTTTACGTGATGTACCCGAGCGGGCAACAGATATTCAGATACGACATCGGCGAGGCGATCGCCGGCATGCTGCCGATCGCCGAACAGCACACGCTCGCGGGCTACGCCGGCGCGCTCACGCTGACACGAGACGGCGCGTTCGTGTACGCCACGGATCACGGAGAGATCGCGCGTAGCGCGCCGCGCGGCAGCCATACGATTTTTCCTCGCGCGGCCGGACAGGCGTTGCCTTGGCGCTTGCTGCCTGCAGAGCGTCTGGACGAGGTGTGGAGCGTCGCCGACGACGGCCAGGTCGAGCTGCTGGAGCTCGCGCGGGGCCTGCCGGTTCCCAAGCGGTTTCGCGTCGACGGGCAGCCCTTCGAGGTCGCAGCGAACCACGACTCGCTGGCCTTCATCGTAACCAGCCTCGTGGACTCGGATGCGGGCGCGCGTAGCTGGTCGCTCTTGGTGGTCGATTTCGACGGCCACGAGCGCTTCAAGATCGAACTCCCTGCGCCGGAGATCGGCACGGACGACGCCTGGTTCGAAAAGCTCGCGCACGGCAAGGAGCTCGCGCTCTCCGCATTTGCTCCGCTAGTCGCCGTGGGAGGGAGCGCCGCGGTTCAGGTGTTCGACTATCGTACTCGCACGAAAGTGTTCGCTCGCTGAGAATCCCGACCGCTCCAAGGGCACCGCGGCCCGGACAACCGCCGAAAACTTGGCCGTTTTCGTGAGTTTGGGCAGATCCCTCGGACGATGACCTGTGCGCGCGCCGAGTCCGAAATCGCAGCCGTGAAACGACTAGCCGATGAGTTGGCCGAGCGGCAGCGCGAGAAGCCGTCGAGTGCTCACCTGCTCGCTGCGATTGCCGC
>DASYCR010000037.1:0-5663 GCA_036500095.1 Polyangiaceae bacterium | reverse complement strand
AGAGCGCGTTCGGTGATACGTCGCGAGAGCTCAGCGTGGTCGCCGAGTTGCCGAACGACGAAGCGGCGCCGGAAGGCGTCAAGACGATCTTGGTCGTCGACGACGAGGCCGAGATCCGCAAGATGCTCGCTCGCTTGCTGGTCAGCAAAGGGTATCGGGTGCTCGAGGCGGATCGTGGTCAGCAGGCTTTGCGCATGGTGAAGGAGTACGGGCCGGATCTAATCGTGCTCGATGCCATGCTGCCTGAGCTGCATGGCTTCGAGATCGCGCGACGCATCAAGGGCAGCCAGCGCTACGGACATATCCCGATCATCATGGTGAGCGCTGTGTATCGCGGCTGGCGTTACGCAGAGGATCTCAAACAAAACTTTTGCGTCGATCATTTCATAGAGAAGCCGTTCCGCATCGCTGAGGTGGTTGCCGCGGTCGAAAGCTGTCTCAGCCCGGGTTCAGGGGAGCAGCGTCCCGACGTGTCCAGCAAAGCCGAGGAGGAGCTGAACGCCGGCGTCGCGGCGTACAAGGCCGGACACCTGGACGAAGCCATTGAGCATCTGCAGCGGGGGCTCACAATCGACCCGCTGGCCTACCGGCTGCATTTCCACCTCGGCCTGCTGTACGGCAAGAAGGGCAGCGTCTATGACGCGATCGCCGAGCTCGAAACCGCGGTCAAGATCAATGCCCGCCATTTCGCCGCCATGAAGAACTTGGCGATCCTCTACCAGAAGGCCGGATTCCGGAACAAAGCGCTGGAAACCTGGGAACGCGCGTTGACCCTGGCGCCGGACGAACCGACCCGGCAGTCAATCACAGAACATTTGCAAAATCTCCTGTGAAAGAGCTTTCGCGTCGGGGGGCGGCTCGCGCTATCCTGCGCGGACCGAACCCCGCCCGTGGCGCTCAGCTGAATGAAGTTCCTCTGTCCCAGCTGCAAAGCGAAGTACCAGATCGCTGACGAGAAAGTCGCGGGCCGGTCCGTCAAAATGAAGTGCCGCAAATGCGGGCACCTCATCCATGTTTCGAGCGTTGCGGGAGTCGGGGATGCGTTGCCGGGGAGCCTGGCGCCGCCCCCCGGGGATAGCGCTGCCGGCGCACAGGTCGGCTCCGCGCCGCCGGTCGAGGCAGCGCCGCCCCCTGCTGCCTTGCCGAAAACCGCTGCGCGGGCCGCGGTGCCGAAAGTGGGCGCGCCAAAACCGACGGCTTCGAAGGGAGTACTCCCCGCGCCGACTCCGCCGCCGCGCACGGTTGGGCCCGCGCGCGTGGCGCCAGCCGTGGGCGGCGTGGGCAAGAGTGGAGCCGCGTTCGCCAAGGCGACCGCGCCTGCGCCCAAGATCGCTACCAAGCCCGAGATAAAACCGCAGCAGAACCCAGTCTTGCTCAACGATGCGCTCGAGGAAGAGGAAGCCACGCGCATTGCGGACGTGAGCGCGCTCGCCGGCGCGTTCTCGTTGGCGGTCGGCTCGACTCAGGACGCGCAGGTGCCGGACGCGCTCTCGATGCCGCCAGGAGAGGAGTGGTACGTCGGCATCAACGGCGTGCCCGTCGGTCCGATCAAGCTCAGCGAGCTGCGCGCGAAAGCCGGCTCGGGTGCGGTCACTCGCGAGTCGCTTGTTTGGCGCGAGGGCTTCGAGGATTGGCGACCGCTGAAGACTTTTCCAGAGCTCTCGGCGATCGTGGACGAGAGCATTTCGAGCGTGCGCGCGTCCCTGACGCCCTTTACTCCCGGCAGTGTGGTCACGGATCCTTTCGCGCCTGGCGCGCGGGCGGCCTCTGCGCCGGCGGGCTCGCCGATAGCGGGCGCGGCGGTCGTGGCCGACGATCTAGAGGCAGCAGGTCTGCAGCCTCGTCGCTCGTCCTCCGCGGCATGGATCGCGGTCGTGGTCGCCTTGATGTTCGGGCTCACGATCGGCTTCGTCATGTTCGGCAGGCAGAAGTCGACCGAGACCGTGATCAAGTACGTCGAAGTGCCGGCGAGCGCGGCGGCGAACTCTGGTTCCGGAGACGACAAGGGCACGGCCAACGCCATCGATGAGTCCACGATCGCTGGCGACACCAAGAACAACGGCAAGAAGTCGGGCACGGCCGCGCCGAAGGGCAGCGCGGATGGACAAGGCCTCACTGGGCTGAAGGGTTTGTCAGGGCTCAGCGGGCTTGGTCCGCGAGGACCCGACGTCGGTGGTCCATCCAACACGCCCGTTGGCGGCGGCGGCCAACTCGACGCGGGACAGATTCAGCAAACGGTTGCTCGCTACACCGGCAGCGTGAAGCGCGCGTGCTGGCAACCGGCGCTCGACGCGCGCGACAAGGACGCTCCCACGACCGCGCGCGTCAACGTACAGATTACGATCTCGCCGAGTGGTAGTGTCTCGGGCGCCTCCGCAGGCAGCGATCCGCGCGGATACCGCGGGCTCTCGCAGTGCATCTCCACCAAGGTGAGGGCGTGGTCCTTTCCGCCTTCGGGAGACAGCACCACGGTGAACGTGCCGTTCGTGTTCGCCGCGCAATAGCGCGCCAAAAAAACACACCCGCCGAGCGTGAGCCCGTCGGGTGTGGTCGCAGCGTCTCTTAAGCCGGGTTCTGTCTCCCGCCGAAGTCGCCTTCGTGCGGGCTAGCGATCATTCCTCTAGGACGTTCGTCGCCGAACGCCTCTTGCGGCCTACCCAGGGGCTCGGGCGGGCAGCCCTCGAACGCCCCTCTACGTGGCCTTGCTCCGGATGGGGTTTGCCTTGCCACAATCGTTACCGATTGCGCGGTGGGCTCTTACTCCGCCTTTTCACCCTTGCCCGAGGCGCCGGGGCGGCTCGGGCGGTCTATTTTCTGTGGCACTTTCCTCGAGGTTTCCCTCACCGGGCGTTACCCGGCATCCTGCCCTATGGAGCCCGGACTTTCCTCTCGGCTCCTAAGAGCCCAGCGATCGCCTGAGCGGCTGCGGCGGCGCGAGCCTAGCACACGTGTGGCGCGCGGCGGTCAGGCCGCGTGATGGATATTGAGCTCGGCGTCCTGCGACAGCTCGCTGATGCGATTCTTGAGCTTGCGTTTCGCGCGCGCCTCGAGCTGCCTGGCGCGCTCGCGAGAGACGCCGAGCGTGCGTCCGATCTCGGCCAGTGAGAGCTCGTCTTCGGCGTCGGCCATCAGGCGCTTTTCGACGATGTAGCGCTCGCGCTTGTCGAGGCTGGTCAAGGCCGCCCCGACGGCGCTGCGCAGGTGACCGTAGAGCTCGGTGCCGGTGAGCGCTTCTTCTTGGCTCGGCTCCGTCGAGAGCAGCGTGTCACCGAGCGTGGTTGCGGAGTCGTCGTGGACCTTGGTGTCCAAGGATACGTCGCGCGCCTCCAGCCGGCGCACCATCGCGATCACCTTTGCTTTTGGGACGTTCAGAGCTTGCGCGAGTAGGTCGTCGGCTTGCTCGCCTTCGCCCACGAGATTGATGATCTTCACGCGTTCGCGGCGAAGCTTGAAGAACATTTTCGAACGCAACGCGCCCGAGCCCACACCCACCAAGCTCCACGAGCGAATGATGTGATTGAGGATGTACGCGCGGATCCAATAAGCCGCGTACGTGACGAAGCGCGTGCCACGGCCCGGATCGAACTTGGAGAGCGCGTGCACGATGCCGAAGTTGCCTTCGGCGATTAGCTCGGCCAGCGGCAGACCGTAGCGCCGATATTTGAGCGCGATCGCGACGACGTAGCGCAAGTGCGAGCGAACGAGCACTTCGCGAGCCGCGGAATTTTGCGTGCTGAGCCAAGCCTGCGTCAGCTCGAGCTCGTGCTCGCGGGAGAGCGCGGGATATTCGTGGGCTTTCGAGATGTAGAACGTGAGCGAGGCATCATTTTCGCGGGCCATGGGGAACCAGTCCTGACGGGAGCGACGCGCACCATCTTGGAGTGCTGCTCTCACCAGGACCTACGCGGCGGATTCCCACGCGGTTCCGCGAAGTTTTGTTAAGGCGCCTTTTGCCTTGAATTCTGGCGCAGCGTGTTTCGTCGAGATGCGCGCGGTGCGTGGGCCTTGCGGCCGGGATGCTCGCCCGCGTCTATACCTGGAAAGACGAGCCGCAACCGCACGTCCCCGACACGTTCGGGTTTCCGAACTTGAAGCCGGAGCCCTGCGCGCCGTCGACGTAGTCGATCTCGGTGCCGTCCAGGTACTGGTAGCTGAGCGGATCGATGAATAGCTTCACGCCGTTCGACTCGAATTGCTCATCCAGATCCGTGGGCTTGTCCTCGAAGTACAGATCGTACTGGAAGCCGGCGCAGCCACCACCGATCACGCGCAAACGAAGACCCTGGCCCTCGAGGCCTTCGGACTTTGAGATCTCTTTGACCTTGTCTGCTGCCAGCTCTGTGATCGAAATCATCGGTTTTTTGCCTCTGCTCGACGAACGACGCGAGCCCTTTCTATATAGCGGTTCAGATCGATCCTTGCCAGTCCGCACGGACAGGGGCGGCAATCCTGCCTGCTACGGTGCCTTTTCAGCCAGGTAAAAAAGCTGCCCCGAGCGGCAAGCAATGGCGACACGGCCGGCTCCGAGGGGTACGGGCGGAAAAGGCTCGCCGCAGGTGGCGGCCTCGATTGGGGTGAGCTTGCCGTCCGAAGAGACGGAAATGGCCGGCTGCCCCGGCTGAACCGAAAGCACCGTACCGTGCGCGTCCACGATTAGGGACGGGGCGCGCGGGCGTTGCAGCGTGCGATTGCCGGCCGCGAGCGGAATGCGCGCCGTTTCGCGGCCGTCTGCATCGCGGACGCTGAGGAGCTCGTCATCGGTTACGAGTAACGTGCCGCCGTCGGCCAGCAACAGCGGAGAGCCGCGCAAGGTTAGCCCGCTTTCGACAGCAAGTGTGCGGCGCGTGCGGCTGGCGAGATCCAGGCTGACCAACGTATGCCGATCCGCGAGCGCGAGCAGTTCTCCGTCGCGCAGAGCGGCGCCCTCGAACTTGCCGCCCAAGTGCGCGACGCGCTCGAAACCGCCGATGGCCGCCGCGCGCAGAACGGAGCCGTCCGCGAGAACCGCGATCAGTGCGCGCGCGGATGCCAATATCGAGACGACGCGATCCGTCGTGTGCGTGTCTCGCTCGAGCTCACAACTGGCGTTTAGGACCAAAAGATGCGCGTTGTTCGCGAGCAGGACACCGCCGGCCGGCGTCGGAATCGCGAGCGTCTCGCGCTGCGTATCCACGCCCGGCAGCGCGTGTCGGCAGCGTGTGAGGCCGTGCTCGTCGAAAGCGTGCACTTCACCATTCTGCGTCACGACGATGCGCGAGCCGTTGCTGGTGATAATCGGCGCGCTCACGATTTCGGCGTCGGCAGCTGCGCTCCACTTGCTGTGGCCTTGTTGATCGATCTCACTCAGGCGACCGTCGTCGAACGCAATCAGCAAATTCCCCGAAGAATCGCTGGCTGGCGCCTGGCGGATCCCGCGGCCGAGGCGCAGCGCGCCGCTGACGATCGGGTGGGTCGGCAGCAGTGACGGCGAACGCCTGCTCGAGCTTGCGTCTACCTGCGCGCAGGCCGCGAGCGCGGGCGACGAGCCGACCACGAACGTATGGGCGGTGCTGGGATCGAGCGCTGCCGCGTGGCCGAGCGTGACGCACAACGCGATCGCCGAACATGGACCGAACGAACTACGCGCGCGCATGCTTGCTACGATACCTCGGGACGCACTATCG
>DASYCR010000036.1:0-1524 GCA_036500095.1 Polyangiaceae bacterium | reverse complement strand
ATCTCTGCTGATTTTCCCGAGGTGCTCGCGGCCCTGGTCGCTCTTGCGGGCGCGGTGCGCTCGTGAGCGCCTGGCTCGGCGTCGTGTCCCACGCTCACGTGCAGCGTGGCGTCGGCGGTGGCTTTGCCCAGGTGTGCCATGGCAAAGCGCCGCCGCTTCGCCGCATGAAGCGCGGGGATTGGCTGGTCTACTACTCGCCCACGGTCGAAATGGGCGGTGACCCGCTGCGGGCCTTCACCGCCATCGGCCAGCTCGAAGACGACGAAGTCTTCGCGTTCGACATGGGCGGCGGATTCGTGCCATTCCGGCGGCGCGTTCGTTATGTCGCCGCGCGCGAGGCGCTGCTCGAGCCGCTCAAACCCGAGCTCGAGCTGTGCGCTCGCGCCAACTGGGGCATGGCTCTGCGCCGCGGCCACTTGCCGCTCAGCGCCGCGGATTTCGCGACCATCGCCCGCGCCATGCGCGCGCGCGACCGTGCGCTGTTACAACTGACCGCAGCATGAAACGCAAAGCTCCACACAAGCCGCTGCCGTCACGTCTGTCCGGGCCCGCGGAGAGCCCCGGCTTCTTGTTGTGGAAGGTATCGAACGCCTGGCAGCGCCGACAACGTGCGGCGCTGCAACCGCTCGGTCTCACGCATTCACAATTCGTGATCCTTGCCACGAGCACTTGGTTCGGCGCTAGCGAAACGCTCACGCAGGCGCGCGTCGCGGAGCTCTCGGGTATCGACGTCATGACCACCTCTCAAGTCGTGCGCACGCTCGAGTCCGCCAAGCTGCTCGAACGTCGCGAGCACCCGGACGATCCGCGCGCCAAAGCCATCGTCGTCACCGAGGCTGGGCGCGAAAAGGCAAAGAAGGCCGTCGTCGTCGTGGAAGAGACGGACGCCGCGTTCTTCGAGCCGATCGGCGCGAATGCGGCACGCTTGGTGAAGCTATTCGGCTCGTTAGTGGGCGGCAATCAAGCGGAAGAGTGACCCGCTGGGCTACGGGCCGTCTTCGTGGGCAGGACGATTGTACATGCCGCCGCCGATCGCGCGCATCGAGCGGCCGGCGCGCTGTGCGATGGCCATGAAGTAGCCTTCGTAGCGTGGATCCAGCTTGCACAGCACGTAGTTCTCGATCTGCTCCGGCGCGTAGATGTAGCGCTCGTAGTGGAGCCCCTCGGCGTCGCGGAACGTCTTCTCCGTGAACGTGATCTCCGGATTCGAGCTCTGGGCAGGATCGGGAACACCGGGCTGCGTTCCTTCGTACCAAAATCCGCCTGCCGCGCAGTCGAGCAGTAACTTGGGTTCGGCGCCCGCGTCGTTCGGCGGGGCACCCGCGTCGTTCGGCTCGGCGAAGTTGAACCAGCGGCCGTCCCCATTGCCTGATTCTGGAGTCACGTTGACGAACGTCGGGATGTCGACCGCGGACGCGAAACGAACCAACATCAAGCGGGCATAGTTGATCACCGCGGGCGCGCCCGGCGGAGCCGGCGCTCCGAGAGTCACCGGACTCGGACCGAGTGGCGGGAAGGATTGCG
>DASYCR010000035.1:0-1796 GCA_036500095.1 Polyangiaceae bacterium | reverse complement strand
AATCGCTTGATAGTCGGCCCGCACGTCGAGATCGTCGACGGTCGCCGTGCCTGAGTCCGCGAGCAACAGCGTGGTGAGCACGCGAAAGAGCGTGGTCTTGCCGGCGCCGTCCGGGCCGATGACCCCGAAGATCTCGCCCGGTGCAGCACGGAAGGTGACGTCGTCGACCGCGACGACGCTGCCCCAGCGCTTAACGATGTTCTGCGCGCTGATCCCCGGCATGGGCCACCTCGGTCGCAGAGAGTGAGGGAACGAACCCGTACATTCCAAGCTTGAGAAAGCCGTCGTTGGTGACGGCGATCTTGACCGCGTAGACGAGGTCGGCGCGCTCATCGCGCGTCAAGATCGTCTTCGGCGTGAACTCCGACTTATCGGAGATCCATATGATGGTGCCGTCGTAACTGCGCGTGCCGTCGGCGCCGAAGTCCGCGCGCACGCTCACGGTCTGGCCGAGCTTCATCTGCGTGACTTGGTCCGCGGTGACGTACGCGCGCAAGAACAAGTGCTTCATGTCGGCGACCTTGAACAGCGGTTTTCCCGGCGCCGTGAACTCGCCTTGCTCCGCGTACTTCGCGAGCACCGTGCCCTCGATCGGCGACTTGATCGTGCAACGCGCGATCTGGTCGTCGAGCTGTGCGCGCTGAATCTCCATGGCGGTGCGTTGGTCGCTGAGTGTGTTGTTGCCGGTCTTCAGGCTCTGCGTGGTCGCTTCCTCTTGACTGTGCAGCACCGCGACCTGCGCGTTGGCGTCGTCGAGCTGCTTCTGCGTCATGGCGCCCGTGGCCGCGAGCTTCTCGATGCGCTTCTGCTCGCGCTCAGCCGAGTCGATCTGCTGCTTGAGCGGAGCCGTCTGCGTGCCGACGTCGGTCACGCGCGTGCGCAAGCCGCCGATCTGCGCCGCGAGGAAGTCGCGCTGCAGCTCGAGCTGCTTGCAATCGAGCTGGCCAACGACGTCGCCGGCGGCCACCTCCTGACCTTCTTCCACCAACAACGTCACGAGCCGCCCCGAGCCTTCGGACGACACGATGGTGTCGGTGGCTTCGAACGCGCCCGCGGCGGCCGGCGGCGCCTCTTTGGGTGCGCAGCTGCTGGCGGCGGCGAGCGCGAGCGAGATCAATGTGAGCACAGATGTTTGCGTCATGGCCGTAAGCTCCTGAGGACGACCTCGATGTTTTCCTGGCGCCGACGTCTGAGGAGCGCCGCGAAGGCGTCATCGGTGAGGTGCAAGACTTTCTTGAGCGCGGGCGCGGCCACAAAAAGCATCACGTTCAATGCGAGCGCGGTGATGACGATGTCGATCAGCGTGGTCTCGCGGACGCGCCCGTCTTTGATGGCGGCGCTCAAGCGGCGCTCCAGGCGCTTGACGGTGCCTTTGGGGAAGTCCTTGCTCAAGCCCGCTTGCACGGACTTGAGCCGCGCTGGATTGGTGGCGAGCTCGTTCATGATCAGGAACGGCAGCTGCGGATTGGCGACCAGCATGTCGAAGTGCGTCTCCACGAGACGCACGATCGCTTGCTCGAACGGAACATCGTCGCCCTGGTCGACGTGCTCGAGCGCCTGGGTGAAAATGCGTAGTTTGCGCGCAAAGATGGCCTCGAACAGCTTCTCCTTGCTGCGAAAGTAGTAGTGGACGAGCGCTTGGTTGCAGCCAGCGCGCTTCGCGATCTCCACGGTGGATGTCAGCGCGAACCCGCGCTCGAGGAACAGCGTCTCCGCCGCCGACACGATCGCCTGTTCGGTGGTCTGGCTCGGGCCGGCTCCTTTGCTCACTTAATAGGTCTATCAAGTAGCGCTAT
>DASYCR010000034.1:0-25918 GCA_036500095.1 Polyangiaceae bacterium | reverse complement strand
CGGCCTGACAGCACGTTATCGCGCGGTCGCCGCCGGCATCGACGATGCGTTCGGTCGCGTGCTGCACGAACTCGACGAGCATGGTTTACGGGACAGCACCATCGTGCTGTTCGTCTCGGATCATGGGGAATCGCTCGGTCGCAATGGCTTTTGGATGCACTCCGTATTTCTGTGGGACGAGCTCGTGCGCGTGCCGCTCGTGCTCCGTGTGCCCGGGATGCCCGCGGCGCATATCACAAGTCGTGTTTCGTTGGTCGACGTGGCGCCGACGCTCGCGCGCTATATGCAGGCCGAGCCGGACCTGAGCGGCTATCAGGGTGAAGATCTGCTGGGCTATCTGGTGGGCCAACCGCGCCGACGGCGACTGCCGATACTGCTGACTGCATCCTCCAAGGACCTGCTCGTGCGGGTCGGGCTCATCGATCCCGATGGGGATTTCAAGCTCGTGTTGCCGTTCGAAGCTGCGCTCCCGGAGCTGTTCGACCTGTCGAGCGCGCACGGCGAATTGGTGAACACCGCGGACGACCACCCGCAAAAGACGCTGGAGCTCTTACACCAGCTCGTGCGCTCGCCGGTCTTTCCACGCGCTGCGGATGACTTCGATGTACGGGAGACCAAACAGCAGAAGGCGCAACCGCATCCTCGCGAGCCGGACTAAGAACTCGAGTCGCTCTCCGGAAAATGCGCGTCGGTTGTACCTGCAAGATAGAGCCGGACGAGCGCTAGATTGGCTTCCTCGCGCACTGCAGCGTTGCGATCGTGCCGCGCGGCGCAACGCAGACACTCGAGCGCGCTTGCTCCGACGAGCGGGCCTATCTCGCCGAGCGCCCACGCGGCGTGGGCGCGCACGAGCGCGCTCTTGTGCCCGGCAACGACGCGGCTCAGCGGCGCTACCGCGCGGACGTCACGCGCGTTACCGAGTGCGACCGCAGCGTTGCGCGCGAGACCTTCACGGTGCACGCGCCGCAGCGCGGTGCCCTTCACGAAACTACGGTAGCGCGCGGAGCCGAGCTCGAGCAGCTCGATCAGATCGGGCGCGATCAAGCGCTCGTGCGCCGGCAAAGCATTGGCTTCACGGACGCTGCTCGACGCGTTGAAGGGACAGACGTCTTGGCACACATCGCAACCGAATACGCGCTGGCCGATCAGCGGGCGCAGTTCGCGCGGAATGGCCCCGCTGTTTTCGATCGTCCAATACGAAATACAGCGCCGGGCATCGAGCGTAAATGCGTCGACGAACGCGCCGGTGGGACATGCGTCGAGGCACAGTCGGCACGCGCCGCAGTGCGGCTCGATCGGCGAGTCCTCGGCGATTTCGACGTCGACCAACAGCTCTCCGAGCGTGACGAACGTGCCCAGCCCCGGCACAATCGTCATCGTCGATTTGCCTGCGAAGCCGAGCCCGGCGCGCTCAGCGGCCGCGCGCTCGAGCAGCGGCGCGGTATCCACGCAATGCCTCGCCAAGATCGGCCGCCCGATCAAGTTGGCCACGGCGTCCGCCAAGCGCCGCAATTTGCCACGAGTCACGTCGTGGTAGTCCTCGCCGCGCGCGTAGCGCGCGACGACACCGGTGAGGGGAGCGCCCTCGGCGTGCGAGCGCAGCGGTACTACTTCGCGCGAGCGGTAAGATAGAGCCACCGCGATCAGCGTGCGGGCTTTGGCGAGCAATGCTTGCGGCTGATGGCGCGCCGCGGTCTCGAGGTAGGAAAGCTCACCTTGGTAGCCATTTTTCAGCCATTCTGTGAAGCGCGTTTCGCCGACGGCGAGCGGCGTGACGCGCGTGAACCCGACGCGCGCGAAGCCGAGGCCTAGCCCCGCCGCGCGGACACGCTCCGCGAGCTCGGCCGGGCTCTGCTGCTGGCCGTGCTCGTGCGTCGGTCTGTGAATGCGCGCCCCCTCGCTCCCGAGGGGCTGGCTCGCGGGCTGAACAGCACTATTTTCAGGCAAAACGCCGAGCTCGGGAATAACTTTCAATCCTTCCGGGTCCCCGGCGGCGACAGATTGTGGTAACCGCGGGCTCCCGGCAGGGGCGCCGGGTTCAACAACGACCTTCATCTTCGGCAAACTCGTGATTGAGATCCAGGATCTTTACAAATATTACGGTGACCGCCGCGCGGTCGGACCGCTGTCGACCGAGATCGCAAAGGGCGAGATTATCGGGCTCTTGGGCCTGAACGGCGCGGGGAAAACCACCACACTGCGCGTCCTGGCCTGCGACCTGTTGCCGACCAGCGGGACCGTCCGCGTGCTTGGGACCGACGTGGTCGAACGACCCGACGAGGTCCGCCGTCGGGTCGGCTATCTGCCCGATCGCCCTCCGCTCTACGACGACATGACCGTGGTCGAGTATTTGGCCTACGCGGCTCGCCTCCGCGGGCTGACCGCCGGAACGCTCGAGAAGAGCGTCGCCGACGTCGTCGAGCTCACGGAGCTCGGTGACGTTCGCGAGCAGATGATCGGCTCGCTCTCGCATGGTTACCGCCAACGCGTTGGGATCGCGCAGTCGATCGTGCACCGTCCGGAGCTTGTCATCTTGGACGAGCCGATCTCGGGCTTGGATCCCGTGCAGATCATGGAGATGCGCGAGCTCGTGCGCGGGCTGCGCGGCGAGCACACGGTGGTGTTGTCGAGCCACATCCTGACCGAGATCAGCGAAACCTGTGACCGCATCCTGGTCATCGACGACGGCAAGATCGCCTGGTCCGGCACCGAGGCTGAACTTTCGGCGACCTTGAAGCAAGGGATGCACGTCAGCATCACCCTGCGCGTTCCCGATCTGGCCGGCGCGGCCGCGGTGGACAAGGCACGCGGCGCGCTCGGCTCGATCGCGGCCATCCAGGAGATCGAAGCCGTCGAACCAACCGAGGCGGGCGCGGGTATCGCGTCGCTGCGCATCTCGGTGACGACGGACGCCCGCGACGAGATCTGCAAGGCCCTGGTCAGTGCCGGGATCGGCGTGCTCCAGCTTGGCCGAGAAAAAGAGCTGGAGAGCATGTTCCTCGAGCTACTCGGCGAGGACACCTCGTTGCCGCGCCGGCGCGCGCGCAAGAAAAAGCGCGAAGAAGCAACGACCGAAGCACTACCGCCCGCTGCTACGAGTGACGTCCCGGCGACCGAGGCCTCGGCCAAGGAGAAGGCCTGATGCGCGCGCTCGTGATTGCTCGCCGTGAGCTGTACGCTTACCTCAGATCCCCGCTCGGCTCGGTGATCATCGCAGGCGCGCTCCTGTTCGACGGCATCTTGTTTTACTGGCGCTCGGGGATCGATCAGAAGCTGCTCTCGGCGCAGATCCTGGAGCAGTTCTTTTACGACGCGACGGCGGCGACGATGGTGGCCGGCCTCTTACTCTCGATGAGGCTGCTCGCCGAAGAACGTCAATCAGGCACCATCACCCTCTTGAATACGGCGCCCCTGAAAGACAGCGAAATCGTGATCGGCAAGTACCTGTCCGCGTTCGGCATGCTCACGCTGATGAACGTCCTGACGTTTTACATGCCGCTTCTGATCTACATCCGCGGCAAAGTCAGCGTTGGCCACATCTTTGTCGGCTATCTGGGGCTCTTCCTACTCGGCGCCGCCGTGACAGCTATCGGCCTTTTTGCCTCGTCGCTCGTGCGCTCGCAGGTGGTAGCCGTGATCGTCGGGGCGGTCCTGACGGCGTCGTTGGTGCTGCTGTGGGTCGTCGCGCGCGCGGTGGATCCTCCCTTGAACCAGTTCTTCGCGGCGCTCGCATTGCACCACGAGAATTTCCGGCCGTTCATGGTCGGTACGCTCTCGTTCGATCGCGTCGTCTACTACCTGGCTGTGACTTACTTTTTCTTGTTGGCCGCCACCAAGGTATTGGAGGCACGCCGATGGCGCTGAACGACGGCAACTCAACGAAGGCGAGCGCGCCGGCAACGGGCGGAGTGCCTGCGCCTGCCTGGGTGTTCCCTCTGTACGTGGTCGGCATGGCGCTCGTCTTCGTCGGCGAACGAGTGCTCTCCGGTCTGGAACGCGGCGCGGGTGCGGTGACCGCGCTTGGTATACTCGCGGTGCTCGCGGCCACGGCGCTCCGCTTTTCACCGCGCTACAAAACCAGCGGCGAACGCCGCTCGATCGAGTTCTCCCTGGCGCTCCTTTCGCTCGCTGGCGTCCTCGGCCTGTGCGTGTATTTCGCGACTACCGACACACTCAGCGCGAAGCTCGGCTTGGCCAAGCTCACGAGCCCGGGCAAGGAGGAAGTGTTCGGCGTGCTGCGGACAGTCTGGTGCTCGCTCATCGCGCTCGCTCTGGTGCCCATGCTATTCGCGGAGACGGCGCTGCTGCCCATGCGGCGCGCGGAGCGACCGGAGAGTCGTCGCGTACGCGCGGCGGCCAGCGCGGGCATCAGTTTGGTGCTCGCGGCGATCTACGGCGCGCTGTTCGTGTACGCGGCGAGCGGCGTCACCTGGAAAGCCGACTACTCCTACTTCAAGACGTCCAAGCCGAGCGACGCGACGCGCAAAATAGCGGCTAGCTTGAGCGAGCCGGTGCGCGTCGTCGCGTTTTTCCCAGACGTGAACGAAGTGCGCAACGAGGTGTCTTCCTACCTGCACGATCTCGGCTCGGGCATTCCGAACCTCCAAATCGAGATCAAAGATCGCTTGCTCGTGCCAAAGCTCGCCAAGGAACTGCGTGCGTCGCAAGACGGCGTGATCATCCTGGCGCGCGGCAGCGTCACGAACACCGTCACGCTGGGGGTCGACATCGAACAAGCGCGCCCCAAGCTCAAGACGCTCGATCGCGATTTCAAAGAGCAGCTCTTGAAGCTCGCCCGCGCCCGTTTGACCGCATACCTCAGCGTCGGTCACGGCGAGCTCAACGATTCCAGCAAAGCTCGCAACGACGAGACCGGCCACTCCGCGGGCATCGCGCGCACGCTGCTGCAAAAGCAGAACTTTCTCGTCAAAGACCTGGGCCTGTCGCAAGGGCTCGCCAGTGACGTGCCCTACGACGCGGACGTCGTGATCGTCCTCGGACCGAGTGAGGCCTTCGCCAGTGAGGAGATTGCCTCACTGCAGCGCTACGCAGATCGCGGGGGACACTTGCTGCTCGCGCTCGACCCGGACACGAACAGCACCCAAAACTTGGTTGCTCCGGGCTCACCTGTCGCGCCGGGTGAGCTGCAGAAGGAGCCCAGCAAAGGCCCCAACAAGCCTGGCGCCAAGGTGCCCACGCCCGCAACGAGCGTGAACCCCGCGGAAAAAGCAGCGCCGCCCGCGGGCGCCACGCCCACTCCGCCGCAACTCGCTGCGCTGGCGGGCATTGCCGGGCTCACGCTTGGCGCCGATATCCTGGCCAACGAAAAACAACATGTGCGCCTCGCGTTCAACGACTCGGATCACGTGCGTCTGATCAGCAGCGGCTTCTCGTCGCACGCCTCGGTGTCCACGCTCAGCCGCAACTCGCCGCGCGCCGCGGTCGTGCTGTTCGGGACCGGTACACTCGATCGCGCCCTAGGTTCGAACGACAAAGTCGATTTCGCAGTGCGCGCGCCAGCCGGATCCTTCCAGGACAAGAACAAGAACTACAAGCTCGACGCCGACAGCGAGAAGACCGGTAACTTCAACGTCGCTGCGGCGGTGAGTCGTCCGATCGTGACGGCCGCGCCCGCTCCGCCGCCCAAGGACGACAAAAAGCCCAAGGAAAAGAAGCCGGAAACCAAGGAAATGCGCGCGTTCGTCACGGCAGACGCCGACGCCTTCAGCGATCTGGTGATGAGCAACGTGATCGGCAACCAGATCTTGTTCGTCGACGCAGTGCGCTGGTTGGTGGGGGAGGAGAGCTTCTCGGGCGCTGATACCAGCGAAGAAGACGTGCACATCGAACGTACGAAACAACAGGATTTGTCGTGGTTCTACGCGACCATCTTCGGTGCGCCCTGTTTGGTGCTCGGTGCGGGCGTGTTCGTGAGCCGCCGTTCTCGGCGCGCTCGGGGAGCCAAGCGATGAAAGGCCAAGTCGTACACGTCGCGCTGCTCGGCGTTGCTTCCGTGCTGGCGCTGATCGTGTCCACGCGCGACGAGAAATCGGACGCCACACCCAAGCCCAACGACGTGCTCGTTTGGGCGGGCTCACCGGATGCGGTGAGCGCGTTGAGCTTCGAGGGCAAGACGCGCAAGGTCCGCCTCGAGCCCCACAAGGACGAGCAAGGTCGCTGGTACGTCGGCACGGTGGACAAGGACGAAGCACCACCGCCTCCGGCGCATCCGCCGCTGGCTGCAGACGCCGGAGCGCCGAGCGCGAGCAAGCACGAAACCGTCCGCTTCACCGGCGGCAAAGCGGCGGACGAGCTCGTCAAGAGCTTGGCGCCGCTGCACGCCATGCGCGCCGTCGGCAAGGTCGAGGGCACGCGGGACGAAGAGTTCGGCCTCGACAAGCCCGAGGGCACTCTGAAGATCGTGATCGGCGGCAAAGAGCAGACCCTCGTGATCGGAGGGGCGACGCCCACCGGTAGCGAGCGCTACGCGCGCACGGGTAGCGGGGAGGTCTTCGCGATCGCGGGCGATATCGCGCAGAATCTTTCGTTCGCGGAATCGCGCCTCGCCGACCACGATCTGCACGGCTTCAAGCCCGATGAAGTAACGCGCGTGAAGATCAGCAAGGCCGGCAAATCACGGGAGGCCGTGCGCATTCCGGAGAAGAACGAAGGCTGGGCTGACGCCGCCGTACCGGGCAAACTCGATGAGACGCTCGGCAATTGGATGAGCAAGGTCAATCGCCTACGCGCGAGCGATTTCGTCGAAAAGCCGAGCGCGCCGCTCGCAGCGGACGCCGCGCTCGTGCACGTCGACTACTTCGCTGGCAGCAAGAAGCTCGGCTATCTCGAACTCTTCCGCGTGCCGGGCGAGAAGGGTAACGATTTCTTGGCCAAGACCGAGTACCAGCGCTGGTACGTCAAGGTCCCGAACACCGTCGATCAGATCGATCAGGACCTGGCAAGCCTGCTCAAATAGCCCTCGATTTGGCGGCGATTTCGCTGGGTCTGAAGCTGCTCGAGGATCGGCCGTAGATCCTTCATGGCCCGCGGCTTTGTCTCGCGTTGCTGCTCTTGACGGTGTCTGGCAACGCGTCCAGTGCGTCGAACGACAGCGCCCGAGCTGCGCCACTCGGCGTGACCGCGCGGTTCGTCGCCGCTACTTGGTTGCCTTCGGCCCCATCGGCCCGTTCGCCGTGCCGCCCTCTTTCAGCGTCGCCCCGCCGTAGGGAGCCACTATGGGCAGCTTGCTCCAGATATCCGTGTAGACCTTTTTCATTTGCGCGAGGTGCTCGGCGTCGGATGACGCGAGGTCCTTCTCCTCACCGGGGTCGTCTTTGAGATTGTAGAGTTGGAACTTGGTCTCGGTTATCGCGATCAACTTGTAGTCGCCTTGAATGCACGCTCGCCGGAACGGATTGTGCGAGTCTTCGGTGAGCTCCATCACGATCGGCTCGCGCACGTCTGGCTTGGCGCCGTACAGTTCATCGGCGAAGCTCTTGCCCTGAAAACTCGGCTCGGGGGGCACGCCCATCAAGTCCAGAATGGTCGGAGCGAGATCGATGTGCGAGCGGCGCTCGTCGATGCGGTGTGGCTTGATGCCTGGGCCGAACACCATCAACGGCACGCGCGTCAGTACGTCCCAGATTTCGAACGCGTGCTTGTAGAAACCGTGCTCCCCGAAGGCCTCGCCGTGATCCGCGCTCACGATCACGATCGTGTCGTTCCACCACGGTTGGGCTCGCGCAAAATCGAGCAATTTGCCGAGCCATAGATCCGCGTAAAATACCTCGGAATCGTAGCGATCGCGGTTCTTGTTGCCGAAGTCGGGGGACTCGGCGTGCTTCATGTACTGGTCGTGCGGGTCCATGTAATGAGCCCACGCGAAGAACTGCTTGCCCGTGTTCTCGCTTTTCGAGAGCAGCTTGATGCCGAGCTTGGTCATGCCATCGCTCGTGATTGAGTTGTCCGTTTCAGGGTCGAATTTGATGCCTGGTACGAACTGCCATACGTCGAAGCCTTGGTCGAGGCCGACGTTCTGAAAGTACAGGTGCCCGTGCCAGCCGAGCGTGCGAATCCCGTGTGAGGTGAGCACCTCTGCCAGGAAGTTGTCGGCCTTCGAGTAGCTGGCAAAGAAGTACCCGCTGCGATAGAGCGTGGACGGGTAGCGACTCGACAGGAAGCCCGCGACGCTCTTCGCCGTGTAGCTCGAGAGCGCGTACTCGTTCGTGTAAACCACGCTCTGCTCGGCGAGCTTGGTCAGGTTCGGCGCAATCGCGCGTGGGTAGCCGACCCAAGGCATGTCGGCCCGCATGCTGTCGACCGTCAGCAGGATCACATTGTGCGGCTTACGCGCGGCAGCTGCCTCCAGAGCTGCCGCGCTAGCCACAGGCGCGGCGCTCGGATCGGGAGCCACGGAGCTCCGAGTTGACACGGCAGTGCTGTCGCTCGGGCTTGGAGCGGGTCCGGGTGAGGGGCGCTTGCAGCCCGGGGCGGCATAAAGGGTGGCCGCCAGACAAAAAGCGATCTGATTGAGCCGAGATTTCCGAAGGTTCCGCTGCACGTTGGGTTTCTCTCTGGAGCCGCGGGTCGCACAGTAAATACTCCGTTGACGATCGTCGAGCAGCTCGAGCTTCATGCGGGCAAGCGAAGGGACGTCGATCTCATTTGCGCAATGCATCTTTCAAAGTTGCAATTCACCGGCCTCTATTTTAGCTCATAACCCGTTGAAATTAGCAATTTTATCCGTGGTACGCTCCGTGCACTTTCCCTAGCCGGCAACAGCCCGAGGTGTCCCCCCCCTCCGCCCGGGCTGTTGCCCTTCTTTTTTTGTGCGCTGATTCTTGGCCGCAGCGCTGTCCTTTGGGCAGATCCGCCTAGTGCTGCCGCGCTTCGCGCTTCTCCCCCTGCTGCTCACGGCAGGCTGCCATCGTACGGATGACGCGCCCAGCGCGTCCAAGCTCGTCCATGAGGTGACACCGGGCGCGACGCCCGTGGCACCCGTCGCGAGTCCCCCGCGCTCGGTACCACACATCGGGTTGGATGGAACCGCGAGCGGTCTCGAGCCGCTACCCGACGCCAGCGGACCTCGCGTGTACAGTAAGGCGTTGCGCACGTGGGTTTTCGCCGCTGCTTCTGCCACGGCGAACAAGCTCGGGTACTTGCGAGCGGGCGCATCCTCGCCGACGAGCGCCGCCGCTGCAGGCTCTGCTGGTTGCCCCGGAGGGTGGTTCCCGATCGAGCCCGAGGGGTTCGTGTGCGTGGGTCCGACTGCGACGCTCGACGCCCATGATCGCGTGGTGGTGGCAGCGCACGGCCTCGGACCGGATCTGTCGCGCCGCCTGCCGTTCATTTACGGCACCGTGCGGCGGCCCGGTCCGATCTACGGTCGCGCGCCCACGCTGACGGAGGTGCGCAGCGCTGAACCGGATCTGGACGAGCGCATGCAGGCTTACCTCGCGGCTCAAGACGAAACGGGGGCACACTATGCTCCGCAAGTCTGGCTGAATGGCACGGGAGAACCGCCCGATCCCGAGCAAGCGTGGCGCGCGCATCGCAGCGATCCGTTGCCCGCGTTTCTCAGCGGCGCCGGCAACGATGGGCCAGCCGTCGTGGATCGTATGCGCCCGAAGGTCGGCTATTCGCTATTGACCACGTTCTTGCTCGACGGCCGCCGCTACGGCGTGACCACCGATCAAACTCTGGTTCCGACCGATCGCTTGCGGCCGATTCAAGGCTCGAGCTTTCACGGCGTGGAGATCGGCAAGGACGTAGAACTGCCGTTCGTGTTCGTACGCGCGCCCGACACGACATTTCTCGAGTACGACAAACAAACACACAAGCTACTGCGAGCCGGCGCTGCGCCGTACAGAAGCGCTCTACACCTGACGGGCAAGCAACAGTTCTTCCGCGGCCACTTGCACTTCGAGGTCGACGGGGGCCGCTGGCTCAGCGACCAAGACGCTTCACGCATCGATCCAGCGCGACGTATGCCCGCCTGGGGGAAGAACGGAGAGCGCTGGCTCGACGTCAACGTGACCAAGCAAACCCTCGTGGCTTACGAGGGAGAAAAGCCCGTTTTTGCGACGTTGATCTCGAGCGGCGAGGCGGGTCTAGACGATCCTGCTCACTCGACAGCCACCAAACGCGGGATTTTCCGCATTCACACGAAACACATCTCGACCACCATGTCGTCCGACGAGGTCGGCGAGCAGTTCGAGCTGCGCGACGTACCCTACGTTCAATACTTCGAAGACGGCTACGCGCTCCACGGAGCGTATTGGCACGATCGTTTCGGTGTTCCGAAGAGCCACGGCTGCATCAATCTCGCGCCCGAGGACGCGCGACGCTTGTTCTATTTTACGGAGCCTGCCGTGCCCGCGGGCTGGCACGCGCGACTCTTGCCGCTCAAGGGCACGGTTGTTTTCGTGCACCCTTGATGCGAGCGCTCACGCCCCAGCAGCGCCGGCAAGGCCGCCAGTTCCGCTAGTTCCGCTAGTTCCGCCGGCACCGGTGCCTCCTGCACCGCCTCCACCATCGGAAGCCCCGGCCGCGCCGCTCGCACCGCCTGAGGTCGAGCCGCCCGCGTTCGAGCCGCCGATACCTGTGCCGCCTGTGCCGCCTTGAGCAGCCCCGGACATGCCGGCCGCACCCGCAGCCCCAGCGGCAGCGGCAGCGCCCGCGTCGCCGGCGTCGGCGCAGGGGAGCGTGGGCTGGCGGGCGATCGACAAGCCGCCGTCTGGCAGTGGGAACGGGTTCCCCGCGTCGTCAAGCATCTCCACCGACAACGAACTGATGCTTTGTAGCGTCGCGTCATCGAATGCTCGGAGATCGATGATGAACGAGCTGGCTGACGTCGCGGTGACGAACGGCGCCGTGCCGTTGCCGAAGGTCACGGTCACGCGTGCGCTCCCGCATTGCGGAAATCCATAGCAGGTGTCGGGTGGACGCATCGTCCAATTGGTGAGCGTCAGCTGCACGGGGAGCAAGCCTCCACACTCGAGCCCCCAGGCTACCTGGACGTCGGCAGGTCCGGCCGCGGCGAGTGGTGTGGCCGCGTCGTTGTTCGAACAGGCGGCGAATACGAGGGCGCCCGCGCACGCGAATGCCGCGCGTCGCGCCCAAGCGCGCGCTTTATCAGACCGCGACAGTTCGAAGAAAGACATAGCGGCCTTCCGTCTCGCACGGCGGAGACCACGTCGTCAATCCTTCTAGATTTACGCGCGCTCAAGACTATCGTGGGCGCGTGGGGCGCGTGGGGCGCGGCCGGTACCCGCGCGGACGTACTTAGAGCCGTACACGACAAAGGCTGGCGCTAAACTGTCCCTTCAGACTCGTGGCAGGGTGGTCCGCGTCGCCCGGAAATTCGAAAGAGAGCTGCCCGCGGACCTTGCCACCCAGCTCACTCGGCACGTTGCTGAGCTCGATTTCACCGCCGGACTCGAAAAACACGCTACGCGGCCCCACGCGCGCGGACGGGAGCGCGTAGGGATGTTCCGGTTGCGCCTCAGTGCCCCCATGAGCAGCATGACCTGCCCATGGATATTCGCCGGGCTCGATTGGCGTGCCGCTCGGCGCGAGGACAGAGACGGTCGCGCTGGTGCCGTTCGCCCCGAGCGCCGAAAAATCCTCGCAGCTCGCGTCAAAGCTGGAGAGCGTGATGCGAAGTTCGCGGTGCACGCCCGGCAGATCGACGTATTGGGCGTAGCTCGCTTGCGGTTTGAACTCGAGGTGATCCTCGGAGCTCGCGCCGGCGATCAGGTACACCGTGGGTGCGTCACCGCCGTGACAGGCGAGCGACAGCGCGCCCGCAACGAGCGCCCCGAGGCACATGCGCTTCACGCGGAGAGCTCTGCCGCCGGAGCGTCCACGCGCAATGGCCAAGCTTGCGCGCTGAGGCCGCTCGCCACGCGTGCGATCGCTCCGCGAGCTTGCCGCGCCGTCGGCCGATTGCGCGGATCCTGGCGCAAACAGGCCGCCAGGACGATCGCTAGTTCCGAGTACTCCTTCACTTGCGCCAGCACGGTGAGCCGCTGTGGCCACCCGTCGTGCGAGACGTGCTGACCGAGGATCGATGTCTCGTCCGGGGCGTCGAACAGCGGCGAGGCCGTGAACGCTTCGAACGCCATGCAGGCGAAGGAGTAGATATCGGGCGGCAAGGCAGAGGGCACGTGCTCGTCCGGGATCACGCCCAGCACCTCGGGCGAGCAATAGTCGAGCGTTCCACAACCCGGGCGTAGATGTCGGCCACTCAGACCGAAGTCCACGAGCACCGGCGTTTCACCTTCGCGCAAGATGACGTTGGAAGGTTTCAGATCGAGGTGACCGACGCCGGCGCCGTGCATCGCCTCGAGGCCGGCCAAAATGCCGTCCAGGTAAGCGAGCAAGCGCTCGTTCGTGAGTGAGCGGCTGCGGATCAAGCGATCGAGCCCGCTGCCGCGGATCAGCTCCATGACCAGGATCGGCTTCGGTCGCGCGGAGAGATCGAAGGTGACGAAGCGCGCGAGGTTTTCGTGCTGGGGCAGAGAGAGCAGCGCGCCCGCCTCTTCACGGAACAGCTGCAAGAACTCTTGCTCGGAGAGGCTGCGGGCCGTGGTCGGATCGTAGGCGGGCACCTTGAGCGCGAAGCCCTCGGCCTTGGGGTTATTGCGCTCCTCGAGTCGCCGCGCCATGAACACCGAGCTGGCGCCGCCGCTGCCGAGCGCGCGAACGACGTAAAACGCGCCGATCGTCTTGCGCGGCAGGAGCCAATCGGGGAGCGCCGCGCGGCGCCGCTCGAGTGGCATCGCATCGGCGTCTCGACCTGCCGCCACGGGCAAGCTGGCTAGGCGCTCGAGCACGCGCGCAATCGCGGCCGCGAGCGCGTTCGGTAGCTCGGCCGTGAGCTCGCGGATGGCCATCGACAGCTGTTGCTGGTTCGGCGGCACGCCGGAGCGCACCGTGCGTTCGATCAGCGACGAGAGCGGAGGGACGTCCGTGACGACGGCGATCGCCAAGGGATCCTCGGCGATCACACGCCGCAGCGCGCCCGCCACGAGTCGGCGCAAGTCGTCGATCGCGTGCTCGAGATCGCCGATCACGTCGTTGCCGCTGCCGGACTCGTCGATCAATTCGGTCTGTCCGCGGGCGGCCGCGACGAATTCCAGCGCGCGCGCCAAGCGCAGCATCACGCGGCGTAACGCTTCGCCGCGGTACGAGCCACCGGCGCCGAGTCCGCGGCTGAGCGCCATGACTCGCTCGGCGACGCGCACCGCTTCCTCGGTCGGGGCTTTGCCCGTCTCGAACGGCTGGGTAAACGCGATGGATTCCGTTGCGTCGCCGCGCGAGCTCGGATTCAGGAACGCGACGTACGCCTCCATCACCGCGCTCACGTCCGGATTGGTGGAAGCCTCGGAGATGGTCTCGAAGCTGAGCGGCTCGGTCAAGAAGTGCGCGACTGACAAGAGCAAATCGCTCGGCTCGTGCAGGCCCTCGCGCACGGAGGCATCGAAGCTGCGCGCGAGCGTGGCGCAAGCGATGCGGTGCACCATGGCGTCGGGCTCCGCTGCCAGCCGCTTGAGCATGACCTGGATCGCGCGGCGCAACCGCTCACGAGCCGTGACGTCGTCCTCGTTGCGCGCGCTCTCGAGGTCGACCAAGTGGAGTAGCGCCTTCAGGCGACGTTGCTCGCCGAGCGCTGCCGCATTCGAGTGATCCGCGTCGTTCGCACTCGACTCCGCGTCGAGCACCCAGGCTCCCAGCCGATCGTACAGGCGATCCAGGTCTGGAATGCTGGCGTCCGTCTCGCCCGGTCGACGTCCGAGCAAGAGCAGATCCGACAGACGCGGACTCTCCAGCGCCCCCGCGTCGAGATCGGCCAGCGCTCCCACCACGTAAGGCAGCATTTGCGCGTCGTGCGGATCGTGCGACGCAATGAAGTCCATCGAGCGGTGCGCGGCGTTGATCGCAGTTTGCGCGAGCTCGAACGCCGCTTTGGCGCCCCGTGTTTCGTAGGCTGCGAGCGCGCGGCGGATGGCGCCGACCAGCTCGGTCTCTTCGTCCTGTTCACGGTCGAGGATCCGAATCGCTCGCTCGGCCACACCGCGCAAAACGGAGTTCTGGGCCTGCGCGCGCACCGCCAGGGTCTTGCGCAGGATCTTGGCGGCCGCTTCACCGAACGTGGAGCTCGTCAGATCGCCGAACAAGGAAGCGACTGCTTCCGCGACGTCTGGACGCTTGGTGGCCGCGATCAGGTTCAGCAACTCTTCCGCTGCCTCGGGCTCTGCCTCGATTGCCCGCGGCAGGCCGAGGACGAGCGTCGCGATTACTCCCGGATCGCGATCCACGATCGGGCCCTTGAGCAGACCGCGGCAGAGCGGCAGCGTCCCGTCGGGATCGGACGGCAGCGCGCCGACTAGCGAAACGGCGGCGCGCCGCCACTCGGTGGGACTGAGTGTGGGATCCAGCGCCAGCTCGATTTCTTCACGCAGGTGCGGATCGACGGCCGAAAGCAGGCCGCGCGCGACCGCTGCATGCCGCCAGACCAGCGGTTCGCGATCCGCGAGCAGCGCGTTGTAAATCGACTTGACAGGCTCGCTCGTCAGTAACTCTTTCGGGTGATTGTCCCCGTGTTGGGCGAGCGTCACGGCTTCGCGAGCGGCGTGTTCGAGGAGCTTGCTCGCCAAGCGACGAGCGGGCAGCGGTCCGGTGCGCGCACGGTCGAGCCAGCGCTCGCGCAGCTCGCGCCGCGTCACCAGCAAGAGCGCGAGCGGGTCGGGATTCACCGACGAGCCAATCGGCAAATCGAACAGAAGGCCGATCCGTGCGCGGATCGTGGTTGCCTCGAGCGCGCGGCCCGAGCTCAGCGCCATGCGCGCGGCGACGGCGCCGAAGGTATCGGCGGTGCCTTCGTACAGCCGCGCGAACACTTTGCGGCCGAGCTCGCGGCGTGGTCGCCCTTGAGGTAGCGCGGCGGTGAGTTCGTAGAGCGCGACGGCTGCGGGACCTGGCGCGATCCATTCCAGGTCGTCAGTCAGCTTGGTTTCGAGCGCGAGTTGCACGGCCCGCGAGAGAACCTCGGGCGCCATGCCGTCGAGGGGCGGGGGACCCGAAGCGCCGCTGCTTTGTCCGAGCGCCGCGATCGCTTGTCGAAAGCTGGCGCGCCGCTCCGACTCGTCCGCGTGACGTACGAGAGTAGCGAGAGCTTCGACGGGATTGGGGCGGCCGCGCATCAGGAAAACAGCCCGCTAGTCTAAGGTCAGACCGGCAAAAACCCAGACAAATTCGAGACTCCGCGCTCACGGACTAGCGATGAAAACCAGGGTGCGTCTGCGCACATTGTGCGCTGCGCGCTGCGCGCTTGGCGAGATACCCGAGATTCTCCGACAGTTCGAGGCAGCGTGCGCTATCGCGCGCGCGGTGCGTGGCATAAATGAGACAAAACGCGCCGGCCCGACGGGCGGAGGCTGGCTGGTCCTTTCGAAACCATGAGGCTACGCTGCAAGCATGGTCGCGAGTTCGGGAAACCCGCGCAATGAAGCGGTGCTCGACCATGCGCCGGGTAGCGTGGAACGCCGCGCCCTGGACGCGGAGCTCGCGCGCCAAGCCAGCGCGCCCCTTGGGCTGCCGTTGATCCTCGGTGACGCGCGCGTTTCCACGCTCAAGACGTCCGCGTTCTCGGCACCGCACGCGCACGCGCTCGTGCTCGGCGAGTACTCGGTCGCAGAACCGGAACACGTTGCGCAGGCCATCGCCGCGGCGCGCCAGGCAAAGCCGTCGTGGGCGGCGCTGGCCCTGGCGGAACGGGCGAGTATCTTTCAGCGCGCGGCCGAGCTCGCTGCTGGGCCGTGGCGCTCGCGCCTGCTTGCAGCGACCATGCTCAATCAGAGCAAGACCGTGCACCAAGCGGAGATCGACGCGATCGGCGAACTGTGCGACTTCCTGCGCTTCAATGCGGCTTTTGCCGGCGAGCTCTGCGAGACGCACCTGATCTCGACCGAGCACGAGAAGAATCGCTGGGATCTGCGTCCGCTCGACGGCTTCGTGTTGGCGGTGACGCCGTTCAACTTCACCGCGATCGCAGGCAACCTGCCGAGTGCGCCCGCGCTGCTCGGCAACACCGTGATCTGGAAGCCGTCGCCACTAGCGATGCTTTCGGCACACCACGTGCTCGAGCTTTTTTTGGCGGCCGGTCTACCGCCAGGGGTAATCAATCTGGTGCAAGGGGACGCGCCGCGCATTTGCGAACAAGTTTTGTCGGCATCGGATTTTGCGGGCTTGCATTTCACGGGCTCGAGTCAGGTTTTCCGAGGCCTTTGGACGCAGATCGGCGCGCGGATTGGCAGCTACCGCAGCTACCCGCGCATCGTCGGCGAAACGGGCGGCAAAGACTTCATCGTCGCTCACGCCAGCGCCGAGGTTGCGCCGCTGGCCACCGCGATCGTGCGCGGAGGCTACGAGTACCAAGGTCAAAAGTGTTCTGCCGCGTCGCGTGTGTACTTGCCGGCGTCGCTTGCGGAACAGGTGATCGACTCAGTGCGAGCGATGCTGGCGGAAATCCGCGTCGGCGATCCCTGCGATGCTCGGAATTTCCTCGGTGCGGTCATCGGCCGGGCGTCATTCGATCGCATCACGGGCTATCTCACACGAGCACGCGCCGACGCCCGCTGCAAGATCTTGGCCGGTGGCACGACGGACGATCGCGTCGGTTTCTTCGTGGAGCCGACGCTGATCGAGGTGACCGATCCAAAGCATCCGCTTTTGTCGGAGGAGATCTTCGGTCCGGTGGTGACCCTTTACCGCTATGACGACGATCGCTTCGCCGACGTGCTCACGCTCTGCGACGAGGCAACCCCTTATGCGTTGACGGGCTCGATCTTTGCGCAGGATCGTGGGGCGCTCGAGCAAGCCACGGAACGGCTGCGCATGAGCGCAGGCAACTTCTACGTGAACGACAAGCCGACGGGTGCGGTCGTCGGGCAACAGCCGTTTGGCGGCTCCCGGGGTTCGGGCACGAACGACAAAGCCGGTTCCGTCTGGAACCTGATGCGCTGGATCTCACCGCGCGTGATCAAGGAAAATTTGCGGCCGCCTCGTGATTTTCGCTATCCGTTCCTGGTCTCCGATTGATCGTCATGACGGCACCCACTTCCGACGCGGTTCTGCTCGTGGCCCACGGCACCGTGCAGAAGCTCGAGGAGCTGCCCGAGTTCTTGCAACGCATACGTCACGGGCGACCGGCATCGGACGCATTGCTCGCGGAAACGACGCGGCGCTACCGCTTGATCGGAGGCTCGCCGCTGCTCGAGATCACCCGGAATCAAGCCGCGCTCTTGAGCGAGCAGCTAGACCTGCCCGTGTTCGTGGGCATGCGCTTGTGGGAACCGAGCGTGGAGCGCGCTTTGCGCGACGCCGCGCGTGCCGGCATTCGGCGCCTGTGCGTACTGCCGCTCGCGCCTTTCAGCGTCGACGTCTATGCCCGGGCCGCGACAGCCTCACTCGCGAGCGTTCAGGCCGAACTCCCACACGAACTCGCGCTAGTAACGCCCTCGGATTGGGGCAGAGAGCCTGATTTCATCGCGGGGCAGGCGGAGCTTCTCGCGAACGTTCCGGGTTTCGACGAGGCGGCAGTCGTGCTCACGGCTCACAGCCTGCCGCTCGTCGCGATCCGTTCGGGCGACCGCTATCAGGCGGGGGTGGAGGCGTGCGCACGCGCGATTGGAGACGCCCTCGGGCGCCCGTGTCGCTTGGCGTATCAGAGCCAAGGGGCCGATGGCGGTGAATGGCTCGGCCCCGACTTGCGTCAAACTCTCGAATCACTCCGCGCCGAGGGTGCGCGCAAAGTCGTGCTCGCCCCGATCGGCTTCCTCGCCGACCACGTGGAAACTCTGTACGATCTCGACGTAGAAGCTCGCGCTTGGGCGACCGAGCTCAACTTGGATTTCCTGCGAGTGGCCGCGCTCAATGACCACCCTCGTTTGATTGCCGCCCTGGCCGCTGTGGCCAGGCGGGTGCTCAGCGACTAGTGTAGGCCGCGCTTGAACCCTACCAAAGCCTTCACTATCCCACCGCTCCGTTTGCGCGTACTCGGCCTGTTGCTCGTGCTGTTGCTCGGCGTCGGGTGTCCGTGCATTCGCGGGCCGGTCAACGCCAGCCCGGGTCTACGCTGGTGGCTGTTCTCGAATTTCGGAGCGCAGCGCATGTGCCCCGAGATGTTGAAGCGCGGCGCGCCACTCAAGTTGACTCCGGGTGGCAACATCATCGGGCGCTTCTTTCCGGAACAATGCACGAGCGCCGTCAACGACCAGGCGCAAACGGTGACGATCAGTTTTGCCGGCACGGGTTTCGCTTGGACGCCGATCGCCGGACGGGTCGGCTTTTCGGTCACGGCCAGCGTCGAGTACAGCATGGACTTTTACATGTCCGAAGACGACGGCATCTACATCTGGGCGCGCGCCGCGCGCATTCCCTACGGTCCGGACTTCAAGATGGGTGCGATCGAAAACAAGCTCGTAAACTGGGCGGCGCAGGGACCGGTCGGCTACATGGCGAGCACCTTCGGCTCCCAGATCGTGCAAAGTCAGATCGCCAGCGGCTTTACCGTGATTCACGGCGATGACGGCGATGAGTTTTCGCTCGGCCAATTGCAGCCGCCGCAGCACCCACCGAAACCCTTCAACATCTCCAAGGGTGGCAGGATCATGCTCGTGAACGACACCACGGAGGTGCACTCCGAACAGCTCGATCTGCTCGGGCCCTTCGAGGTCTCCGACAAGGGTCAGGCGCTGTTCATGCGCTTCCGCGACACCGGGCCGACCCTGGACGTGCTCATCTTGCGCCGCGGCGCCGGCGATTTGTGGCGAAGCGGGCTGCAGCTCGGAGCGGCGCTCGCGCCGCCTCCGGAAGCCCCCGTGCTGCAATTTCCGCTCGTGTCCGGCAACGAGCAACGCCAGAAGGTGCCGCTACCGCCCGGTCAATACTACGTCGTGCTCGACAACAGCTCGGCCGTCGGCAGCGTGAAACCGCCGTGGAATCCGCTGGGCGTGATGGGCGGCAACGTGGCCGTGGTCGCTCACGTCGTCGAGCTCGGGGACGCGGACGACGATTTCTAGATTTGGTTTTTCGCGCGTCTAAGGGCCGGCGAATCGTCAATTCAATCGATTGCTTGTTGGGTCGATCTCACTGGCGAGGCAGGTTTTGTTTTTCATTTCCAGTTTGGTGCGCCGTGCGGCCACAGGCGACCTGTAGGAAAGCAGGCGCCGGTTCCGCCGGTTTCATGCTTGGCTTCGCTGGCTCTTCCATTCCGCTATCCGCCGTTCCGAGGCTGACGTGTCGCCTTGCGGGGCGCTGCCCCTGCGCCCCGAGAGTGCGTGCGCAAGACTCTTGATCGATCGACTCGGCTCTTCGCGGGCCCTAAGCTCACACACTCTCGGGCCCCGCCGAGAGCGTCACGCGCCAATCCACCGGCAGATCCAGGAAGCCTTCCAGACACAGGAAGTCGTACAGCTCCTGGCTCACCACAGCGCACGTTTCGCTGAACACGTGCGGATCGGTGAAGAACTTGACGGTCTCGTCGCGGAACGCTTCGTCGCCTTGAGTCAGGCGCGCGAGCAGTTCATCACCGCAGAAGAACACCATCTGCTGCATGAAGACTTGTTCCCATTCCTGACGGAACGCGGCAAAGCACTCGACCTGTATCTTGTAGCCGACGCTGTTCGGCTGGCGCGCGGTCTTCGCCACGCGGATGGCGACCTTGGCCATCTGTTCGAGTCGCGGCGGCAAATGCTTCTGCAAGAAATCTGCGATCACCGCGGTGTAAATGTTCATGACGCGGCCAAGCTCCGGTGAGCGGCGCGACAGAAAGCCAACCTGCAGATCGCGCTCCATCTTGGCCAAGAGTTGCAGCGTGCTCTCGCGGATTTCCGCGTCCACGTACTCGAAACCTTCGAGCTCGGCGCGCAGGCGATGCTTGTAACGTTGCAGCACGTAGTACACGCCCTGTTCCGCGTGGTGGATGACCTTCTCTTTGTCGCCCTTGCTCTTCTCGTGCAGCTCGCTCTCGAAAAAAAGCTTGGCGATGCGGCGCCCCAGCGGCTTCAGCATGCGCGCGGAATATTGTGAGTGGTCCGAGAATACGCGCGGCAAGAGCTTTACCAGCGAGCGCACCTGCTGCTCTTCTTTTTCCTCCACGGATTGTTGGGCCGCGGCATCTTGTCCGGCGGCGGCCTGCATCGCCTTGAGCTGGGCGACGACTTGCGCGGTGATCGCATCGAGCTCGGGGCTTGTCTCGAGCTCGCTCTTGTAGTGCACGATACGCGCTTGCACTTGCTCGTTGAGGAGGCCAATCGCTTGCAGCGTGATGGCCTCCTTCTGGCCGTCGCTCATGGGCTGCGGCGGGGGCAGGGGTGGGCGCGCGGCCGCGCCACTCGGAGCAGGCGGACGGCGCGGCGGCAGGGGAGGTGGCTTCGGCGGCGTCAGATCCACAGCGCCAAGATAACCGGTCCGAGGCCGGGTTGACAGAGTCCCGAGCCCGGGCCAAATCCCAGGCGAGCGATGATTGAGCCGGCTGAAGTCGAGAAGCTATTGCGCAGCGCATTCATGGACGTGGATCTCGAGCTGGTCGATTTGACCGGCACGAAGGATCACTACCAAGCGCGCTTGGTCTCGCGGGCTTTTGCCGGCAAATCGCTGATCGAGCAGCACCAGCTCGTGTACGACGCGCTCGGGCACGCCATGGCTGGCGCGATCCACGCGCTCGCGCTCAAAACATTCACCCCAGAAGCCTAGGCCAAACAAAACGGAGCTTGAGCAGATGGACGACACGCTATTGACCCGTATCAAGGGCACGATCGAGAGCGGCAAGGTGGTGCTGTTCATGAAAGGCACCAAGAATTTCCCGCAGTGCGGCTTCTCCCATCAGATCGTGCAGATCCTGAAACAATCGAGGACCGAGTTCCGCGACGTGAACATCCTGGCCGACGCGGAGCTGCGCCAGGGTCTGAAGGAATACTCGAACTGGCCGACCTTTCCGCAGCTCTACGTGGACGGCAAACTCGTCGGCGGTTGCGACATCGTGACGAGCATGCACGAGAACGGCGAGCTTGCCAGCATGCTCGGCGCGCCGCAGAGCTGAGCTTGGTCAGCGGCGTAGCTGGTGGTTACGCGCGATGGCCAAGGCCGCGCGCGTAGCCAGATCACCTTCTCGGAACGGGAAGGTGATCGACACGGCCGAACCCGAGCGGCCGGCGACCAGCGCACGAAATGTCGATACTTCCGTGGCGGCTGCCGCGCGATCCACACTGCCAATCGCCTTGCGAATACCGGTGAGTGAGTCGGGTGCGTCACTCGAGCCGGAGTAGAAGTTCGGGGCATGCCCAAGTGCGCCCGTGAAATAGACGACGGACGCGAGCGCGTCGCCAGGCAGGGGACCTCGAAACCAGCTGCCGAGGTGCGGGGCAGCCTCGGCCTCGCAGTGAGCAAACAGCGCGCCGTAGCCCGCGTTCAGCCGCTCCGCCAACGCTTCGGCAAACGCCAGGTATTCGCCGTGAGTCGCTTCACTGAAGTAGGGGGCGACGTACGGCCCGTAGAAATCCAAGCGTAGGCCCGCGAGCGCAACGTTGCCGGCGGCCAGGTGCAGATCTCCGAGTTCGACGCCCGCGTCGAAACGGTTGACGGCAGCCAAATGGGGCGCCGCCGGCCAGATCAAGCGTGCGCCGCGCTCGCTCGTTGCCGGCGCGAGAAAACCGTCGATGACGTGCGACAGCGGCTCGCTGTCGGGACGCAGCAGCAGGAGCTCGACTACCCAGCCTTCGACGTCCGTGGGCCCGAGCGACGCGCCCTCGACGGCGCGAGTACGCGCGGCCGCGCACGCGCCCGAGCTGCGCGCCATGCGATCGCGTTCGACGGCGGACACGCTGGCTGAGGCGCTCGGCACGGCTCCGGAGGCTCGCCCACCGGTCGGTGCGAGCCAGCGATAGACGTACCAGATGCTCGCCACGCCTATGCCGAGGATCGCCAGCGGCGCAAGGAGGCTCGGCATCCCAAATCGAGACGCGCGGCGCGCCGCCACCGCCACACCGGCACGGCTATCGCTGAGGAGTGCGGCCAGTTCCGCGCAGCGCTTTTGCCGGAGATCCTCGGGCAAGCTTTTCCACTGCGCTAGCGTGCCGGACACGTCGAGAGGCTCACGGTTGCGGAACACGAGACTCGAGCCACGCAGCTCGGGCCGACCGGAGACACCGCGCGCGCGCAGGGCCCGCTCGACTTCTGCGAGAAGCTCGTTCTCGTCGTCCTGTGAACCTGCCACCTCGAATCGTGCTTCCGTTTGCCCCAGGGCCGTGTCGCCTAGACGGACGACGCGGCTCACGCTACACGATCGCCTGCCTCATGTCGCGTCCCCTGGTGCTCGTGTCGAACGACGATGGCTATCGCTCGCACGGCGTGCAGGCGCTCCGTGAGGCGCTCGGGCGGATAGCAGAGGTGGTGGTGTGCGCACCGGAAATCGAACAGAGCGCGACCAGTCACTCGCTCAGTGTGCATCGCCCATTGCGGCTATTTCGTCGCGAAGACCGGCTATTTTCAGTCGACGGCACGCCCGCCGACTGTGTGTACGTTGCGCTCTACGGCGATCGCAAAGTGTTGCCTCGAGCGCCGGATTTGGTGGTGTCGGGGGTCAATCACGGGGTGAACCTCGGCGACGACGTCTTCTATAGCGGGACGATCGCCGCGGCTCGGGAAGCGGCGCTGAAGGGGATTGCGTCGATCGCCGTGTCGACGCCGTTCAACGCGGATACGCGCGTGGCCGCGGAGCTTGCCACGAAGTTGGCGGAGCTCCTGCTCGAGCGCAATGAGCGCCGCGCCTTGCTGCTCAACGTGAACGTACCCAAGCCCTGGCACGGCGGCGTGCGCGCCACGCGTCTCGGCCGGCGTCTCTATCAGGACGACGTCGACTTTCGTCGCGATCCGCGCGGTCGCGAGTACATGTGGATTGGCGGAGCCGGCTACGAGCACCCTCCGCTTGCGGGCTCGGACACGGAGGCGTTCGACGCCGGCACCGCGACGATCACGCCGCTTTCGCTCGACTTGTGGGCGCCGCACGAGGCGGCCTTCGTCGAAGAGCTCGCGCCTCGCCTCAGTCGAGCGTGAGCCTCGGAAGCCCAGCTGGCTTCCAATTTCCCGCAAAGGGTCTAGGCTGTACAGCGCGATGGCGGTTAGGAAAGGTGCGTTTGCCAAACCCATGAAGCCGGCGCCCGCCCGGTTTCAGCCGACCCCGCGCGGCGTCGAACCGAAGAAGGTGCAAGAGGTCGAAGAGCCCGCGTTGCCCCTGGACGCGACGGCCGACTTCGATGCACTCGGCTACGTACGCGGCTTGATCCGCGAGGTGCCCGACTTTCCGCAACGGGGCGTGCTCTTTCGCGATATCACGCCGCTCTTGTGTGACCCGCGCGGCTTTCAAATCGTGCTCGATACCATCGCGCATCGCTTCATGGGTGAGCGCGTGGACGCGGTGGTCGGCGTCGAATCGCGGGGGTTCATCTTTGGCGGCGCGATGGCCGCGCGCTTGAATGCGAGCTTCGTGCCGGTGCGCCGTCCGGGCAAACTGCCGTATCGAACGGACAAGGTGAGCTATTCGCTCGAGTACGGTGAGAGCGAGCTCGAAATGCACCGCGATGCCCTGCGTGAGGGCGCGCAGGTGTTGGTGGTCGATGACTTGCTCGCGACCGGGAGCACGGCCGCAGCCGCCGGCGAACTCGTCGACCGGCAAGGCGCCACGGTGCTCGCGTACGCCTTCGTGATCGAGCTCAACTCACTTGGTGGCCGCGACCGCCTGATGCCGACGCCGTGTCTCTCGATCGTGCGTTTTGACTAGGGTCACAGCCGTTGCGCTGGAAACGCGATCACGTCCGCGATACTCGAGCAACCGAGCGCGAGCATCAACAAGCGATCGAAGCCGAGCGCATTGCCGACCGCGCGCGGCATTCCGGCTTGTAGGGCAGCCAAGAAGCGTTCGTCGAGCGGGTAGCTCGGTCGCCCGCGCTGTTCACGGAGCGCGCGCTCGTGCTCGAACCGCCGGCGCTGCTCAATCGGATCGGTGAGTTCGGCGAAGCCGTTGCAAAGCTCGACTCCGCCCGCGTAGAGCTCGAAGCGCTCGGCCACGCTGGGATCCGACTCGTTGAGGCGCGCGAGCGACGCCTGATTGCTCGGATACTGCCAGAGGAAGAGCGGCCGCGATTCGCGCGCCAGGCCTGGTTCGACGCGACTCACCAGGATCTCGAAGTAGCGCGCCTCGTCGCCGAGAGCCAGGTCGACCGCATCGTGGATACCGGCGTGCTCGGCGAACGCTTCCCGCACGGTGACGCGCGCAAAAGGCGGGGTCGCGTCCAGCGCCCGACCGTCCGGCAACGTGAGTGTGGCTCTACCGGCCACGCTGCGCGCTACGGTCGCCACGAGTTGCTCGGTGTCGGCGAGGATCTCCGGTAGGCCCGCGAACGCTCGATACCACTCGAGCATCGTGAACTCGGGCTCGTGCAGGTGTCCCAATTCTTCCGCGCGGCTGGCGCGAGCAAACTGAAAGATGCGCGGCAAGCCCGCCACCAGGAGCCGCTTCATGTGAAGCTCGGGGGACGTGATCAAGTGACCGCCGTCGGCGCGGATCGCCTCGAGATGAAGGTCGACCCCCGGAGCCGGCACGCGCAATGGTGTCTCGACCTCCAGAAATTGCTCCGCGGCGAAGTAGGCCCTTGCCGCGGCGCGGGCGTCTGCGCGCGCGCTGAGGCGTCGGCCGACGCCCTCGAGCATGAAGCGCCCGATGTCGCCGTCCCCGCGGGGAGTGGGGTGAACGCTGCGCTCGGCCAAGGTGGAGCGAACGAGGCTTCCGTCTCGATACTCGCCGGTCACGACGAGCAGGTCCCCGGGGTCGAGCGCGACGCGCTCGGCAAATGCCACCGTCAGTTTGGTGAAGGCGTCGGCGAGCTGACAGGCCTGGTCGGCTACGGCGAGCACGCGACCGCCCACGAGCACACTCTGCCCGCCGTGCTCCGCGCGCAGATCGCTCGGCGAGAGGACACGCATGGCGGCCTATCCGCCGCTGAAAGCGCGTGAGGCGAAGCTGCTGATCTCTGAACCCATCCAGGGGGCGAGCAGCGCGATCACCAACGCAACCACGACCAGTCGAGGCAAGTGCGAGAGAGTGGCATCTTGGATCTGCGTGGCCGCCTGCAATACGGCGACCAATAGGCCGACCACCGCTGCAATCGCCACGACTGGGAGCGACACGGCGAGCGCGAGCAGCAATGCTTCTTGGCCCAGCGACGCGAGTGCCGAGGCCGACGGCATTAGGGGCTGCCCGCCGAGCCGTCGGGGTTCGCGTCGGAGCCTGCGTCGAGGTTGCCGCCGCTGCCCGAAGAACCGCTGGCGCCCGCGGAGCCGCCGCTACCGCCTGAACCGGCTGTGCCTCCGCCGCCCGCCGAGCCCGCGGAACCGCCGCTGCCCGCGCTGCCGGCCGTGTTGCCAGCGTCCTGGTCAGCGCCAGTGGCGGTGGCCGGCGCGCAGCGCGCGTTCGTGGACGGCGTCGTCGGACAGCAGCGATCGGTCTGATCATTGCCGTTCTGCAGCAAGTTGGCCGCCTTGCACGTGAGGCCCGGCTCGCAGTCAGCGTCCCCGTTGGCCTGGCTGTCGCAGCGATCACCTTCACCCTGTTGCGAGCAACCGTCCGTGAGGACGAGCGCGGACAGAGACAAGGTCAGTGCGGCGAGCAGCCTGAGACGAAAGCGCATGGCCGCCCGTTCCTACCAGGGCTCGCACAGCAGGGCCAGCGAGTTTTGGTGCTTTTCGGGGAAAGCTAGCGGCGCTGCGTCTTGGCCTCGACGGCCGCGGCAAAAAGCCGCAAATAGGAAACCGCGCTCAGAATCGAGAAAACCAGCGACACGTAGATGAGCGCGCGGCC
>DASYCR010000033.1:0-7597 GCA_036500095.1 Polyangiaceae bacterium | reverse complement strand
TACGAACTCCGAACCACGGCGCTCGATCCGCGCGTGCTCGCGCGATACCGAATGGTCGTGAAATACGATCCGATTCGAATCACCGCGACCGATGCGGGTACTCTCTGCATCAAGGTCGTAACGTCGGCCCAGCAAATGCGGATGCCGCGAGGCGTGCAGGACGACCAGGCACGCCGTGTCGTCGAGGTTTTCGCGTGCTGATTCGCTCTCGCCGAGCGGCACGGGCCGCCCCTCTTTCGCGAGCGCGTCGAGCGCGTCGCAAAGGCCACGCAGCTTTTCCGACTGAGTCGACTCTTTGCCGAGCTCTGCCTTCGTGTTCGCGTCCAACAATGAGAGGCCGAGTGAACTCAAACCATCGATATCCGCGGCCTGCAGCAAACGCCGGAGTTCGGCCGTGCTCAGCCAATCGATGCGCCGCGCAAAGAGCACGAGCCGCGAATACAAGAGCTGCCCGAGCGCACTCTCCGCGTTCACGGCAGCTTCGTGCACCGAGGCGGAGCGCGTCACGTGCTCGCGCAACTTCGGCCAGCTCTCGAAACCGTATTCGCGCGCCAGCACGAGCTTTGCGCCGCTGAGCGAGAATTGCTCCGCGTCGAAACGTTTGGAGCGCGCAAACCGAGGGTGTAGCTGCGACGCGCGCGAGGCGGCGCTCGCTTTGCCCGCTTGAACGGCTTTGAGCAGCGAACGCGCCTGCTTTTTTAGATTTTCGAGGTTCGGTTTCGCGGGCAGCGCACGCGCCGAAGTCTTGATTTTTGACATGACGAACTCCTCCGAAGGCGCCTGATGTCCGCATCACAGGCTGAAGGACGATCGTCCGTGTCGCTTGAATTCGAGCTGAAGAGGTGGGCTTTGCCCTGCCCGCGGACCGGCTGCGCCCTCGAACGCAATATCGAGCGTAGCTTCCGAACCAGCGCCTCGCAATCAGGACCCGCGCGCTCGCTGGATTTTGCGCGAGTGCACGAAAACCTACATCGCCGCCCTGGTCACGCTTGTTCTCGCCAACCGGCGCTTCAGCTTGCTGCGCTGGCCACATTGACCCTTCACGCACGCGAGCGAACAGCACTCGGCCGAGTGAACACAGCTCACTCCGTCACTGAAGCACTCGAGCGCGGCGCGCGCGACGAGCTCGTCGCTGGCCGCCGAGCTCGTTGTCTCCGCCGCGGCGCGACGCACATCATGCCCGAGCCCTGGCGCGCCGAACGACGCAGCTTCGGCGATGAATAGCAGGGCGAGCGCGCATGCTCGCCCTGCTCGTGCCGAGAGCTCGCGCCGCGCACGCATCAGCGCACGGGAGCCTCGCAGAAGCCGCCGAAGCAGATGCCGGAGCAGCACGCTGCGCTGTCGGTGCAAGCATCACCCGTGAGGGTGCAAGCAGTGCCGGTGCCCATGCCGCCGACCCCGGTGGCGCCACCGACGCCGCTCGTGCCGCCCGCGCCGGTCGTCGGCGGCGGGCCGCACATTCCGGCAACGCAATTTACGGAGCAGCAGTCTGCACCGGTCGCGCAAACGCCGCTTTGCGCGACACAGGGCGTGACGCATTTTCCGCCGGTGCACGTGCCGTGGCAGCACTGCGCGGTCGCAGTGCAGGCAACACCCTGCGTGAAGCAGGTGTCCGGTCCAAAGTCGCAGCGCCCGTCTTTGTTACAGGTGTTGCAGCAGCCGCTGCCGCTACCCTTCCCGCAATCTTCGCCCGTGGGACGGCAATCGCGGTTCGGCATGTCGACTTGGCATTCGCCCGCCATGCATACGTTCGAACAGCACTGGGCATTCTTCGTGCAGGGGTCACCGACGACCGTGCACTGTCCGCCGCAGGTGCCGTTCAAGCATCCGGTCGAGCAACAATCGAGCGCGCGCGTGCACGCGACGCCATCCGCGAAGCACGCCGAGAGGCAGGCCTCCATCGGCATGCCGGTCACCGGCTCGCAGCGGCCGCTCAAGCATTGATCCGGATTCGTGCACGTGGTGCCCGCGGGCGCCGTGCCCGCGCCCGGAGTGCCGCAGTTCGCGCCGGTACACGCGCCACCTGCCGCTGTCGCGCCGCCGGCCGTGGTGCTGCCACCCGCGCCGGTGACGCTGCCGGCGGTGCCGTTGGCAGCGCCGCCGCCAGGTACATTCAGCGTGCCGCCACCGGCGTCCGTGTCACCGGTGGTGCCCGCTGTGCCACCCGATCCGAACGTGCCGCTACTGCTGCCGCAGGCTTGAATCAAGCCGAATACGAGCACGATCGCCGCGCTCGGCAAGAGCGCGCGCCCGACCCGTGACGAGGTTTTCGAGCTCATTGACACTGACCGTTCGAGACGTCGCATGTTTTCCCATCCTTGCATTGAGCGTCGCTAGAGCAGTCGCGACAGCGGTGTTCTGAGAGCACGCAGCCCGGCTTGTCGGCGCTGCAATCGGCGTCACTCGCGCACTCGACGCAAGTGCCGGTGTCGACCAAACAGGCGGGCGTGCCGCCAGGGCAGTCGGTGTTGCTCGTGCAGTGCGTGACGCAGTCTCCGCCTTGGCAAACTTGATTCGGCGCACAGTCGGCCGTGACCCGACAGGTGATGCACTCGGCGCTCGTCGTGTCGCAAAAACGCTGCGTGCCGCCGCAATCCAAATCCGAAGTGCAACCGACGCACTGACCGGTGGCGGTATTGCAGATCTGCCCGTCCTTCGTGGCGCAGTCGGCGTTGGTCGCGCATTCGACGCACACGCCGCGCGCGGCGCAGAGATCGTTCGAGTTGCAGTCGGCGGCGGAGGTGCACGATTGCGCGCACCTGCCACTGACACCGTCGCAGACCTGCCCTGCTTCGCAATTCGTATTCGCGATGCACTCGACGCAAACGCGCTGCGGGCCGCAAATCGGCGTGTCGCGACCGCAATCGGCCGCGCTGACACACGATGGGCTGCCCGCAAACAGGCCTCCGCTGCCGCCCGAAGAACCGCAGGCAGAAGCCAGCCAAAAGGCTGAAAATAGCGCCAGAAGAGCGCCCTTCTGCCCGCGCGCGTTCATTGACACTGACCTTTCGTCAGATCACACGTCGGCTTGTTCTGCGGGCACTGCGAGTCGTTGCTGCAATCTTCGCAGCGGTGCGTCGCCTGCAAACAGCCGGGCTTACCCGGATCTTTGCAGTCCGCGTCGATCAGACATTCGACGCACATCTGAGTCGCCACGTCGCAAACCGGCCGACCGCCGACGCACGTCGGGTTGCATTCGGCTGCGCCGCCCGCGCCAGCGTCGCCGCTCGTCGCGCCGGCAGCGCCGGGCGCACCTGCATTGGCAGCTCCGCCGACGGTCGCACTGCCGCCTGTTGCGGCTCCGCCCGTGCCGGCCATGCCGACTGCTCCGCCGGCTGCGTTGCCCCCCGCCGCAGTAGTGCCGCCGGCGGTCGTGCCCGCGCTCGCGGTGGAACCCGCGACGGCAGAGGTGCCGGCCGTGTTCGCGCTGCCCCCATTTGCGGTGCCGCCTGAGTTGATTGCTCCAGCCGTGCCGGCGCTCGAGCCGGTCGCGCCGTCATCGCCTCCGCACGCGGACAAGGCGGTGAATAGCGTGGCAGACGAAGCAATGAAGACCCAAGCTAAGCTGGTTTTCCGCATGTAATTCCTTCTTTAGGGCAAATTTGGAGCTGACCGCGGGACGCCACTGGGCGCGCGGTCGGCTCGTACTGTCGGAGGTGTTAATTCGTTACGCGGCGGCTACCCGAGCAGGCAGGCACGCGAAGTTTTTTTGCCGCTAAAGGCAACGTCCCTGACTCGTGTCGCAAGTCCCACTCGTGCAATCGCCGTCGTCCGCGCAGTCCGCACACTGGCCATCGAGCGTGCACGCAGGGTGCTCGGTGCAGTCCGCGCGCGATCGGCAGGCCACACATTGCCCATTCACGCCGCAGTGCGGGCGCGAGCCGTCGGTACAATCTAGGTCTGTCACGCACACGCCGCACAGTCCCGAAGTCGTGCACGTCGCGACTTTACCGCCATGACAATCGAGCGCGCTGGCGCACGCATCGCCGCATTGCCCGGCTCGACACACGCCACCGCCGCAATCCGAATCGACTTCACACGCCACGCAGCGCGAGGCCACGCAATGGTTCAAGCTCCCCGGGCAATCGTTCAGCGTTTGACACTGAGCGCAGCTGCCGGAGACGCAATGCGCGGCGCTCGCGCCGCACATCGCGTTCGTCGTGCACGCGCCGCCCGCTCCCGCGACGGCGCTGCCGGCCGCGCCGCCAACGCCGGAAAAACCCGCAAAAGTGCCGCCATTGCCCGCGTTCGTGCCGCTACCCGAAGTGGCGCCGGCGCCCGCGCCAGAAAACAAATCGATCTCGCCCGTCGCGCGGCCGGAGCACGCGATCGAAATCAGGGCGAGCGCGCTAAGGGCTAGCGAGCGATTGGAGCGCGAGCGCCTTGGCTTCATCGCGAGCAAACCCGTTCGGGTAGTCTGCCAAATAACGGCGCGCTTGAGCAACCGCTTCGCCATTCCGACCGCTGCGAGCCAGCGCGCGAAAGCGATCGACACGCGCGTTTTGCGCGAGAGGCGAGTTCGGATAGCGCGACAAGAGCGTGTTCAACGTGCTCAGGGCGAGCGCGTCATTGCCTTCGCGAGCCGCGCGCGAGGCGGTCGCGTACAAATCATTTTCTTGTGCGAGCGTGCTCGATTCGGCCGCGGATGGCGCCGCTGCTTCCGCTTTCGGCGCGCCCGCCCCCGTGGCCGGCGCTGCCTTGGCGGTTGCTTCTTGGGGGTGCGCACTTGACGTCCCGGACGGCGCTGTGGCGGACGCGTCGAGCGCCGGTGCGGCCGTCGCCGTGCGATCCATGGCCGGCAGAGCTGCGGGCGTGGTCGGCTCGGGCACGTGCGAGCTCCAATGCGAGCCCGCTTCCAGCACCAAGCGCGCATCGCCTTCTCGCACCCAAACGCTACCCTGAGTCACTTCCACGTTCGTCGTCGCGCGTGAACCGTCGATCACGACTTCGACCGAGAAGCGCGTGCCGCGCACGGTCACGGTCGAATCCGGCGTAGTCACCGAGAGCGTGTGCCCGCTGTGCAATTTGGGCACCGTCAAATCGACGCGACCGCGATCGAGCACGATTTCGTCCGTGCCCGGCGTGAGCGCGGACACCGTAAACTCGGTGCTCTCCGAGAGCTTCACCTGTGCGCCGTCTTCCAGCGTGCCGGTGCGCGTCTGAGCGGCGGTGGTTTGAATCGCGTCCCCGCGTTTGAAGACGTCGAGCGGCGCGCTCGCCAGCTCGGCGTGTTGAGACGCAGCGCGATAGTGCGCGAACGCGAAGCCCGTGGACAAGCACAGCGTCGCCGCGGCAGCCACGAGACCCCAGCGCTTTTGCAGCCGCGCTCGCGCGCTGCGGCGCGCCGAATCGAGCCGTAAATTGACGGCTTCGATGATTCGCTCGCGCTCGGCATCGGGGTCGTCAGCTACCGGCACGACCATGCGCCCCATGCTCTCGAGCACGTCTTCGACGCGGCGTTTGCGCTGGCTCATGCGCCCGCCTCCGCGCCGCTCGAGAGGCGATTTTCGAGCTCTTTGCGTCCGCGCACGAGCCGCGACTGCGCAGCCGAAACCGAGATATCGAGCAGCACCGCGATCTCCGACAGCTCTTTGCCGAGCATGTCGTGGAGTAGCAGCACTTCGGAGCGCTCGGCGCTCATCGCGGAGAGCTCGCGACGCACTCGCTCGAGCTCGTGCCGCGCGAACACCTCGCGCTCGACGTCGCGCTGGTGCGCGATTTCCGCGCCGAGCTGCGACAGCTCGAGCCCAACCGCGATGAATTTTCGCTCGGTGCGCCGTGAGCGCAGCGTGTTCAGCGCGACATTGCAGGTGATCGCAGAAGCCCAAGAAGTGAGGCTACAAGCGCGCGCATATTTGCGCTGCGCGATCGTGATCACGATCTGTTCGAAGGCGCTTTGCACCAAATCCGCGTGATCGCGATCGCGGCGACCGAGCACGCGGTAGAGCGTGCAATCGATCACCCGACTCAAGCGATCGTAAAGCTCGCGGCCGAGCCCGGGCTCGCCATTTTGAATCGCGTCGATCAGCGCTTCGTCGTCGGCGCGACCGGGACTCGGCGCGCGCCCGCCGCCCGGGATGGGCCGTAACCAGTTGCCGACGCGCGCAGCCATTGAAAATCAGTACCGCACTTGCCCCGGCACAAGGCTCGACCCAGCCAAAAATTTAAAATTCCAGCTCCACGCCCAGCTGCGCAGCGCCGCGGGTGGCCGGGCTCTCGGCCTGGGTTTGATCGAAGGTTTTCAGCGCCGTTCCGCCAGAAAGCTGTATGATCTCGAGGCCGAGGACGCCGGAGACTGGACTCTGCGCCGGCCAATTTGCCTGTAGCCGCACTAGCCCTGCGGGTAGCCAGCGCGAACCGGACGCTGCTTCGTTGGTATTTGGGTTGGTCGCGCTCGCCGTCACCGAGTCGAGCGCAGCGAAGACAGCTGCGCGGAGCTCGAACGACGGTAGAGGGCGAAATATGCCACCTAATCCTACCCCGAGCGTCGCAAAGCGCGTGTCGATAGTGGAGCTTCGAGCGACGCTCCACGCCTGAGCCGCGGTGGCGTCGAGCTCGAGCGGCAAGTCGCGACTCGGGCGAAAGCCGACATCGAAGCAGCCGCCGAGCGCGGGCTTGCGCGCGCTGACGCCGGTTTCGAGCGCGGGTCCGAGCGCGACACGAAACGAACGCGAGATGCTCGGCGCGGCAACGCGCAGGCGTGCTTTCGGTGGCATGGGTGGCGCCGGAGGCGGCGGCGGTTTTGGTGGTTCGAGCAACGTCGCTTCGCCGACCACGCCAGCGATCGCGAGCCCCACGCTGCGCCAGCGTTCGCTCATTTCGTCTTGCTCGTGAAAGCTGAGCTCGCGCATTTGCCAGCTCGCGCGCTGCTCCGCGCGGCGCCCAACGTCGATGCGCGCATGCAAATGCGCCGCGTCGAGCCACTCCACGATTGCGACGGCCGAAGCGCGCTCGCCGTTCGGCGCTTCCTCGGTCGCGCATTTTCCGCGGCGCAGCCCAGACGAGCAAGCCGCGATCAAAGCGGGCGCATTGTCGTCCGCGGCATCAGCGGCAGGAAGCTCGACGAGGACGATCGGCATGCGCGCCGTGACGATACAGCGCGCATGCCCGACCGCAAATTAGGTTCCGCCTTCCTCGATCTCAGTAGTAGCCGACCTGATCGATCGCGAAATTCGAGTTGGTGCCGAACGCGTTGAACAAGATGTTCGTGTAGTAGCCGTCGAATCCCATCCCGTCGCCGAAGCAACCGAACGGAATCCGATATTCCTGCCAGTCCGTCGTGATGGTCACGCGGCGGTCGGGAGCGTTGGAGCACGTCCCCGTGCAACCGCCTTGCGCCGATTTCTCGGAGCCGACGAGGAGGACCAACGTGTTCGCATCGACGGCAAACGGCACGGTCGCGGCATCGATCGTTCCCTTGGCCCAGAAGCTCAGGCCGGTGAAGGTCCGCACGTCCTGGCACTGCGTACCGAAGCCGACCTGGATCTTGATCCCTTGCGTGAGTGCCGTGACGGTGAAGGCCAATGCTTGCGCGGTTCCGTTTGCGCCGCCGGTGGACGGCGTTGCCGTGGTCGGCATGAAGCCAGTCATCCCATCG